>JAEEWC010000036.1 GCA_016287155.1 Clostridia bacterium
ATTCTAGATTTCGATAAATTCTCTAAGATAGCAGATAAATATGGTTTAATCTTTATGGTAGATAACACATTAGCTACTCCATATCTATTAAAACCAAAAGATCATGGTGCACATGTTGTTATTCACTCAACAACAAAGTACTTAGATGGCCATGCTTCTTGCGTAGGTGGTATTATCGTAGATCTTGGTAACTTCAAGTTCCAAGGAAACCCAAGATTCGAAGAATTATTCAACCAACCAGACGAAAGCTACCATGGTAGAACATATAGCAAAGACTTCGGCAATGCTACATTTGCTGCAAAGGCAAGATGTCAAATGATGAGAGACTTCGGTTCACAAATGAGCCCATTCAATGCATATTTGACAAACCTAAACGCAGAAACATTACACTTAAGAATGGCAAGACATAGCGAAAACGCTCAAAAGATTGCTGAATTATTAGAAAAGCATCCACAAGTAGAATGGGTTAAGTATCCAGGTCTAAAGAGCGATAAGTACTATGACTTAGCAAAGAAGTACTATAGAGGAAATGGATTTGGTGGAATGTTAGTATTTGGAATCAAGGGCGGAAAAGAAGCTGCTGTTAAATTCCAAGATTCACTAAAGTTCTTAAGCATTGTTACACACATTGCTGATTCAAGAAGTAGTGTACTACACCCAGCAAGCACAACACATAGACAATTATCTGCAGAAGATTTAAAGGCTTGTGGAGTTCCAGAAAACTTAATCAGATTGTCTATCGGTATTGAAGATTATAAAGATATAGAAGCAGACATCTTACAAGCACTAGAAGCTAGTAAGAAATAAGGAGATGATAAAATATGCCAGTAGTTATACCAAAAACTTTACCTGCATTTAAAATACTATCTAACGAGAACATCTTCGTCATGCCAAAGGTAAGAGCAGAATCTCAAGATATTAGACCTTTGGAGATAGCTATTGTTAACCTAATGCCTACAAAGATTGAGACAGAAACTCAATTAATGCGTCTATTAGGTAACTCTTCTTTGCAAGTAAACGTTACATTGGTTGGTACTGAATCATATAAAGGACATGTTACTGCCCAAGACCATATGGAAACATTCTATACAACATTCTCAAAGATTAAGAGTAGAAAGTTTGATGGAATGATTATCACGGGTGCTCCAGTAGAAAAGATTGAATTTAATGAAATTAAATACTGGAAAGAACTAAAGGAAATCATGGATTGGTCAGAAACACATGTTACATCAACAATCTTTATTTGTTGGGCTGCATATGCTGCGCTATTCCACTTCTATGGAATAGAGAAGAAAGTATTAGACAAGAAAATGTTTGGTATTTACCCAGTAGATACATGCGATGAACATGAATTACTACTAAAGGGCATGGATGATACAATGTTCGTTCCAATGTCTAGATATCTAACTGTTGATCCACAAGAAATAGCTAAAAATAGAGAATTAAAGATTTTGGGATATGGAGATGATTGTGGTGTTGCTATCGTTAAGTCATTAGACAATAAGAAGTTCTTCTTAACAGGTCACCATGAGTACGATAGAGAAACTCTAAAGACAGAATATTTAAGAGATATCAACAAAGGATTGGATATTGATAAACCACTAAACTATTTTGTTGATGATGACATTAACAAAATTAACATGAAATGGAAGAGTACGGCTAATTTGATATACTATAATTGGTTGAATTACTATGTATATCAAGTAACGCCATACGAATTAAAATAATCGCTTTTATAAGGGGATGTTCTGGTTTCGACAGGGAAACAGAGGGCAAGATAAGCATGCCGAAGGCTCGTCTTCGTAAAAACGGAAAACTAAATTTAAACGCAAATAAAAGCGAAGTTGCTCTAGCTGCGTAGTCAGCGAGCCGTTCCTCAGAAAGGTCCACGATTCTGAAGGGGCGTCAATAGTGGAACAGGGTTGTTGGTTTAGCTCGGAATCAGCAACAAGACTCAGAGCTTGCCGAAGCAAACTATCGTTAATGCAGTTTGTTAGGGACAAAATAGCGTTAACTAAGCATGTAGAAAGTTTTGTGCGAATTTCTTTGGACCGGAGTTCGATTCTCCGCATCTCCACCAAATCAATTGAATCTTCCCCACTTTTTTGTACCAACATAAATTAGTACAATAGAAGAAGGAGATTCATTTTTTTATGCGTTATTCAATACAAGACAAGTTAAAAATAGAATAAGAGGAGAAAAATATATGAAGAGAGTATTGATAATATCAACAAGCATTAGGTCGGGTAGTAATTCAGAAATTTTAGCACATGAATTTGAACGCGGAGCAAAAGATAGTGGCAATGAAGTCATCTTCATATCACTTAAAGATAAAAAAATTAATTTTTGTAGAGGTTGCTTAGCATGTCAAAAATTGGGCAAATGTGTTATTGATGATGATGCAAATGCTATAACAGAGGAAATGGAAAAAGCAGATGTTATTGTTTGGGTTACTCCAATTTATTATTATGAGATGTCTGGCCAAATGAAAACAATGATAGATAGAGCAAATTCTTTATATGCAAAGTCATACAATTTTAAAGAAGTATATTTATTAACTGTTGCTGCAGAAGATGAAGAATTTGTGCCTAAACGTGCTATAAGTGGCGTTCAAGGTTGGGTTGATTGCTTTGAAGGAGTGACATTAAAAGAAACATTATTTGTCGGAGGAGTAGACGCACCAAATACAATAAAAAATAATGAAAAATTATTAAAAGCATATGAATTAGGAGGAAATGTATAATGCTTAATTTAACAAATGAGTGGGATAAAGTATTTTCACAAGATAAGAGTGTAAATCACAAAAAAGTAACATTTAAAAATCATTTTGGTATTGAACTTGCTGCGGATATGTACTGGCCTAAAAAAGAAGGCAAATATCCTGCAATTGCTGTGTCAGGTCCATTTGGCGCCGTAAAAGAACAATCATCAGGTCTTTATGCTCAAGAAATGGCAAAAAGAGGATTTTTAACAATTGCTTTTGACCCATCATTTACAGGTGAATCAGGTGGTGAACCTCGTTACATGAACTCACCAGATATCAATGTTGAAGATTTCCAATCAGCTGTAGATTTCTTAGCTAATTTTGATTGTGTAGATCCTGAAAAAATATCAATTATCGGAATTTGTGGCTGGGGTGGTATGGCTATTCAAACAGCATGTATCGATACAAGAATAAAAGCCACAATAGCCGTAACTATGTATGATATGTCAAGGGTGACAGGCAATGGTTATTATGATAGTGCAGATAATGAAGAAGCAAGATATCAAGCAAGAGTTGAGTTAAACGAACAAAGAACTATAGACTTTAAAAATGGAACATATGCATTAGCAGGAGGTGTTCCAGATATAGTACCACAAGGAATGCCAGACTTTTTTAATATGTATCATGATTATTATAAAGTTCCAAGAGGTTATCACCCACGTTCGTTAAACAGCAACGGAGGATGGAATAAAACAGCTTCATCATCGCTTCTTAATACAAGATTATTCACATATGCATCAGAAATAAGAAGTGCAGTAATGATTGTCCATGGTGAAAAAGCACACTCATTATATTTTGGTCAAGATGCATTTAAATTATTAAAAGGTGATAATAAAGAATTATTGATTGTACCTAATGCTGACCATTGTGATTTATATGATGGTGGGATTAACCATGACA
>JAEEWC010000037.1 GCA_016287155.1 Clostridia bacterium
AAAATCACAGCTAAGTGCTTACTTAACTGTGGGCTTTCTTCTATAGAAGAATGTGAGGACTTTTTAAATCCATCATTAGATAAATTAACAAAGCTTGATAATTATGTTGGATTAAAAGAAGTTGTAGAGAGAATTCAAAGAGCAATCGACAACAAAGAGAGAATTTTAGTATTTGGCGATTACGATTCAGATGGTATCTGTTCTTGCGCAATGCTAAAACTATTTTTCAAATCAAAAGGATTAGATGTAGACATATTTATCCCAAATAGAAAAGAGCATGGATATGGAATGAGTGAAGAGGTACTAGATTTCGTAACAGAAGAATATGACCCAGATCTATTCATAACCGTTGATTGTGGAATTGCAAACGTAGAAGAGGCAAGATATATCTACGAAGATTTGGGAAGAGATATCGTAATTACAGACCACCACGAACCTCAAGAAGAATTACCAAAATGTTGTATATTTAACCCACATTTATCTAAAGATAATGGGGCGTATGAACATCTATGCGGAGCCGGGGTTGTTTTAAGATTAATAGAGGCATTATCTTCATTTGAAGAATCTTTAAAATATTATGATATTGCAGCTATTGCAACAGTTGCAGATTTAGTTCCTCTAACTAAGGATAATAGAGCAATCGTATCATATGGTCTAAAGGTTTTAAATTCTAAGCCAAGAAAGGGCGTAGATATGCTAATTAAGACATTTTCTCGTGACAAACTAAATTCAACGGATATTGCCTTTAAATTGGCTCCAAGACTAAATGCTGCAGGAAGATTAGCTGACGCAAACCCTGTTGTGCAACTATTCTTCGAAGAAGATGCTTTTTTACTAAAGTCACTAGTTGAAGAAATAAACGAATATCATAACGAGCGTCAAAACCTAACAAAGAAACTTTGCGAAGAAGTAGAAGAATTGATGGCTCATTACGATTTTGATAAATATCCAATTGTAGTTTTATACAAGAAAGGTTGGGATGAGGGAATATTAGGCATTACAGCCGCTAAAATAACAAAAGATTATAATAGACCTGTAATTCTATTAACAGACGCTCTTGAGGGCAATATAAAGGGCTCAGGGCGTAGTATTGAGACTGTTAATATATTTGAATGTGTATCTAATTCAAATTCGCCATTACTTAAATTTGGTGGTCATAGTCAAGCTTGCGGTTTAACACTTGAAAAAGAGAATATTGATTTATTTAGAGTCAATCTAAATAAATATTTCAAAGAACATTATTCAAATGATGTGCTTTTAGAGAGAAATGAAAAGCTATTTGATTTCCACGAGATAAATAACCTAATTAAAGTTGCAAAAGAACTTGAGATGTTAGAGCCATATGGACAAGCAAATCAAAAGCCATTGTTCGAATCAACAATTGGCAATTTGAACTTTAAACCTATGAAGGAAGGAATGGAGCATGTTGTATATAAGAGCGGTAAGTTCCAAATGGTAGGTTTTTATCTTTTAGATAAATTAGACATTTTAAATAGTGCAATTGAAAAGAGTTTGGTATTTACTTTAACACTAAGTCCATTTAATAATATCGACTATGTACAAGCTTTAATTAAAGAAGTAAGATGCGTATCTTTCGATAATTACGTAGTAACAAATTACATTTTAACTGCGCTTTATCCAGATAAGAGCATCTTCCATCCAAAAGCTATCGATAATAAGGCTGCATTGGAGTTAATTAAAGATAATGACTATACAACAGCATATATTTCGTATACAAAGGAAACTTTTGATGAATTCAAGGCGCTTTGTCCTAAAAAGTTAGTAGAAAATGCGCATTTCATTGAATCTCCATGTCCAAACAATGCAATCAATTTTGATATTGGCATTAACGAAGATCTAACAAAATACAAAAATGTCGTATTTTTAGATAGACCAATATCTTTAGGCTATATTGATGAATTAAAGCTAGATAAGGATTGTAACGTTTTTTATGTAGAAAATGGGAATGGCTTAAAAGTTTTGAGAAGTTATATGCTTCAATATGATATGTTAGGCAAGGTTTACCTTGAGGTATCAAAAATCTTGCAAAATGCGCCAAATACAAGCATCTATAGCATCTATGTGGATATTGAAAAAATGTTAAATCTAAACTATAATAGTTTTATAGTTGCGATATGTATTTTTATGGATTTGGGCATTATTACAAAAGAAGGCAAGACTCTAAAGATTCAAAAGAACGTCAAAAATCCAATAAATAACTCTCGTATCTATAAATTTATTATGGAGGGATAAGCAATTGGATATTGATATCGAAACCGAGTTTTTAAACAAAATTCTGGATATCTATGCTGAAAACAATGCGCAGAAAATACGCAGAGCATATTTCTTTGCTAAAACCGCCCATAAAGGACAAAAAAGACAATCTGGAGAAGATTATATTATTCACCCACTTGGCGTAGCTAGTATATTAGTAGATCTAGGCATGGATGCTGATACTATTATTGCGGCGCTACTTCATGATGTTATCGAAGATACACAAATTACAGATAGCGAAATTGCAGAAGAATTTGGCCAAGAAGTTTTATTATTAGTTCAAGGTGTAACGAAGTTAAGCAAATTAAATTTCAAGACAAAAGAAGAAGAACAAGCTGAAAATCTAAGAAGAATGTTCTTAGCTATGTTCAATGATATTAGAGTTATTATCATTAAACTTGCAGATAGATTGAACAATATGAGAACGCTTGCTTTCAAGGACGAAGCTGCTCAAAAGCGTATTGCTAAAGAAACTCTTGAAATCTATGCGCCAATTGCTGCAAGACTTGGAATCGCTAGCATTAAGGGTGAACTTGAGGACTTATGTCTAAGATATTTATATCCAGAAGATTATTTCTATATCGCAGAAAAAGTCGCTCAATCTAAAACAGAAAGACAAGAATTCGTAGATAATATTACGAAAGATATAAAAGCGCTTTTAAATGAACTTGGAATTAAAGGCGAAGTAAATGGAAGACCTAAGCATTTCTATAGTATTTATAGAAAGCTAAAGCGTGGAAAAACATTCGAACAAATCTATGATTTGATTGCTATGCGTATTATCGTAGATGATATCAAGCAATGTTATTCTGTACTTGGTGCTGTACACGCTAAATGGAAGCCACTTCCAGGACGTTTTAAAGACTATATTTCAGTTCCTAAAGGTAATTTATATCAATCGCTTCATACAACGGTTATTGCTAATTACGGCTCACCATTTGAAATCCAAATTAGAACAAAAGAAATGCATCGTATAGCCGAATACGGTATCGCGGCGCACTGGAAATATAAGCAAGGTATGACTGGCTCATCTCAAACTCTTGATGACAAGAAGCTTGCTTGGATTCGTGGTGTTATGGAACTTCAAAACGAAGCAGCCACAGAAAAAGAATACCTAGATAGCGTTAAAATCGACTTGTATGCTGATGAAGTATTCGTATTCACGCCAAAAGGTGACGTATTCAATTTGCCAAACGGATCTACAGGTATCGACTTTGCGTATAACGTACACACAGAGGTTGGTAATCACTGCGTAGGTATTAAGATTAATGGTAAGATGGTGCCAGTTTCTACGAAACTGGAAAATGGCGACGTTGTAGAAGTAATTACATCAAATGCATCTAAAGGTCCATCAAGAGATTGGCTAAGCGTTGTAATTACTCCATCTGCTAAATCAAAGATTAAGCAATTCTTCAAGAAAGAATTGCGTGAAGACAACATTAAGATTGGTCGCGATATGCTAGAAAAAGCATGTCATCAACGCGGCTATGATATGCAAGCTTTATTGAAGTTGCCTTCATGGAAAGAATATATTAAGACAAAATACAAGCTAAACGACAACGATGACGTTCTTGCGATGGTTGGTTATGGCGAATTTACAGCCCAACAAATCTTATCTAGATTGCTTGAATGTAAGGCAAAAGATATTGGTATTAACGTAATTCCAGAAAATATCATTGCAAAACCATCTGTTCGTCCACATAAGAAATCTCAAGATAGCGGTATTTTGGTAAACGGTATGCCTGGTATGAAGGTTAAATTCTCTCAATGCTGTACAGCATTGCCAGGTGATGAAATTGTTGGTTATATCTCTAAATCTAGAGGTGTTATTATTCATAGAAAAGACTGTCCAAATGTTGCTGCATTTGAACCAGAAAGACTTGTACAGGTTGAATGGCCAAGTGATACAACAGGTAGATTTGAAGTTTATATTGATATTTTTGCTGATGATAGAACTGGTCTTATCGTAGATATTGCGCAAGCAATTACTGAAATGAAATATCCTATGATAAGCTTAGATGTTAAAAAGCAAGACGATAATACGGCCATTGCGAAGGTTTGTATCGAAATCCCTAATGCTGATGCGACAAACCATTTAATTAACAAATTTAGGTCTATTAAAGGCGTTAACGAAGTAAAACGTGCTAAAGGTAAATCATGAGAGCTGTAATTCAAAGAATTAATTATGCAAAATTAACTGTAAATGATGAGTTAATTTCTCAATGTGGACCTGGCTTTTTAGTTTTAATTGGTTTCACAAAGGGTGACAATAAAAAGATCGTAGACTATGTAGTAGATAGAGTTTGCGGTATGCGTCTATTTAGAGATGAAAATGGTAAGACAAATAAAACATTAAGAGATGTTGATGGCCACATTATGGTGGTATCTAATTTTACTTTGTATGCAAATACAGCTACAAATAGACGTCCAGATTTTTCTCGCGCTTTGCATTATGAGGAGGCAAAACCTCTATATGACTATGCTTTGAGCGTATTTAACGAGAAAATGGGCGAAGAAGTCGCAACTGGTGTATTTGGCGAACATATGCATATAGATATGAGCGCAGATGGCCCAGTTATGATTATAGTTGAGAAAAACAATCAAGAAGTAA
>JAEEWC010000038.1 GCA_016287155.1 Clostridia bacterium
CCAGTTAGATTAATGAATCTAACAGAAGAAGAGCATGATTTAATTAAGGATTTATGTCTATTGACAGAAAAGCCAGTTATCTATGCTGCAAACATTGCAGAAAAGGATATCGGTGCTCCAGATTCTGAAGAAGTTCTTGCAGTAAAGAAATATGCTGCAGAGCACAATGCAAAGACAATTGTGCTTTGTGCAAAGATTGAAGAAGAAATTGCATCTTTAGATAAAGAAGAAAAAGCAATGTTCCAAGAAGAAATGGGCATTACAGAATCAGGATTAGATAAATTAGTTACAGCTTGCTATGACTTACTTGGCTTAATTAGTTATTTAACAGCTGGCGAAAAGGAAACAAGAGCTTGGACAATTACAAAGGGAACTAAAGCTCCACAAGCTGCTGGTAAGATCCATACAGACTTTGAAAAAGGATTCATTAGAGCTGAAGTTGTTGATTGGCAAACATTGTTAGAATGCGGTTCTTATAACGCTGCTAAAGAAAAAGGTAAAGTTAGAAGCGAAGGTAAGGACTATGTAATAAAAGATGGAGATGTGGTATTATTCCGCTTTAATGTATAGTTATGGATTATAAGAAGATTATTAGTGAAACAATAAAAATTGATGGAGTAAGTGAAGAAGAAATTTATTCTTTAATCGCATTGCCTAAAGACTTATCTTTAGGTGATTTTGCCTTACCATGTTTTAAATTTGCTAAAGCATTAAGAAAATCTCCAAATATGATCGCTGAAGATTTAGCAAAGCTAGATTATAATGGTGCTTTTGAAAAAGTTGAAGCTGTTAATGGCTATCTAAACTTCAAAGTAAACAAGAAAGCTCAAGCAAAGCAAATACTTGATGATGTTTTAACAAGCGGTGAAAAGTATGGCTCATCTCAAATCGGTATGGGCAAGACAATTTGTATCGACTTTTCATCTGTAAATATTGCAAAGCCATTCCATATGGGTCACATGTTAAATACATCAATAGGTAGTGCTTTATATAAAATATATAAAGAATTAGGATACAACGTTGTTGGTATCAACCACTTAGGCGATTGGGGAACACAATTTGGTAAATTAATCGTTGCTTACAAGAAGTGGGGAGATAAAGAAGATATCGAAAGAAGAGGCGTTAGAGGCCTTTTAGATATCTATGTTAAATTCCATAAGGAAGCTGAAGAACATCCAGAATTAGATGACGAAGCAAGATTATGGTTCAAAAACATCGAAGATGGAAACAAAGAAGCTTTAGATTTATTCTATTGGTTCAAAGATATTACTCTAAAGGAAGTTAGCAAGATCTACGAAAGATTAGATGTACATTTCGACAGCTATGCTGGCGAAAGCTTCTATAACGATAAGATGGAGCCAGTTGTTGAAGAATTACAACAAAAGAATCTTTTGAGCGAATCTGAAGGTGCACAAGTTGTTAAATTTGAAGATGACAAGATGCCACCATGTATCATCAAGAAGAAAGATGGTGCAACTCTATATGCTACAAGAGATTTAGCTGCTGCTTTCTATAGAAAGAAGACATATGATTTTGATAAGTGTCTATATGTTGTAGCTTATCAACAAAATCTACATTTCAAACAATGGTTCAAAGTTGTTGAAATGATGGGATATGATTGGGCAAAGGATTTATATCACGTAGCTCATGGTATGGTATCTTTGGAAAATGGTGCATTATCTACACGTGAAGGTAATGTAGTATTCCTAGAAGATGTTCTAAATACTTGCGTTGCTAAAGCAAAGAAAGTTATTGAAGAGAAGAATCCAAATCTAGAAAACAAGGATGAGGTTGCTGAACAAGTTGGTGTTGGCGCTGTTATCTTTGCTATGTTATACAACAGCAGAATTAAGGATATTACATTCTCAGAAGATAAGGTATTAAGTTTTGAAGGCGAAACAGGTCCATATGTACAATATACATATGCAAGATGTAATTCTTTACTAGAAAAGTGCGGAGCAATTGAAGGAGATGTAGATTATTCTGGTATAGATAATGAATCTGCAGCAGAAGTAATTAGAACTATTTCTAAATACCAAGATGTTTTAATTGATGCTTCTGAAAGATTTGAGCCATATTTAGTTACAAGATTTGTAGTTGAGCTTGCTCAAGCTTTCAATAAATTCTATTTTGAATGCAATATTGCAAACGCAGAACAAGGCATCAAGAACGCAAGATTATTATTAACAAAGGCTGTAAAGCAAGTGCTTCAAAATGCTTTAAAACTTTTAGGTATTCAAACTCCTAAAAAGATGTAGATAAAATAAGAACAAAAATGGCACTTACTTGACATTTGACAAGTTTTTGCCGATTTTGTTCTGGTTCACAAAATCCACCTATAGGTCGATTTGGTTGACAAAAATTAAAATATATAAATATAATAAGAATACATAAAATTATAAGGCTATAACCTAATAAGAGTATTTTAGACATATCTTAAAGAGAAAAATAGTCACCGGCTGAGAGC
>JAEEWC010000004.1 GCA_016287155.1 Clostridia bacterium
GCGAATTACAAAGAAATGCAATAGATGTATTAAACGTTTTAATCAAATCTAATAAGATGTAATGAGTTTTTCAATATAAACAATAAAGGCGAGGTATCATATCAATCATGAACCTCGCCTTCTTGTGCAACAAAAATACCACGTGCTGGGCGCGTGGTAGGCAAAAAGGTTTACCGGTGTAATATAGACAAAAAAACTCCGAGACTATATAATGTTTGAGACCTTGCCAGTCGAAAAACATAAATAGAATCGGAGGACATTATAGTGACGAATCAAAATAATGCTACACAAAGTTTAGCACACACAAAATGGAACTGCAAATACCACATAGTGTTTGCGCCAAAGTACAGAAGAAAAGTGTTTTACGAGTCGAAAAGACTCGAGATACGGGACATCCTAAGAACGTTGTGTCAATGGAAAGGAGTAGAGATTCTCGAGGGAGAAATCTGTCCCGATCATATACATATACTAGTAAGTATCCCACCAAAGATAAGCGTAAGCGGGTTTGTGGGATACTTGAAAGGCAAAAGTAGTTTGATGATATACCAAAAGTGGGGCAATATGAAGTTTGCCTACCGAAACAGAGAGTTTTGGTGTAAAGGGTATTATGTCGATACGGTAGGCAAAGATACTGCAGCGATAAAAAACTACATAGCCAACCAATTGAAGCAAGACCAAGAAAGTGACCAGCTAAGTATGTTTGACGGTAGAGACCCGTTCACGGGTAGCAGGTAACACATGCATGACTGGCAGGTCAATAAAAAAGGGCACTTGTGCCTAAGCCAGTACGCTTAGGGCTAATTGCCCGAAAATGAAATACCACCGGCTAAGCCGGCGGATACTTATTTTGTCCCGCAAGGAGAAGAACTATGGAAGAAAAAAGTTTATCGAAAAAGATAATCGAAATGGCGAAAAGAATTAAAGAGCTTCGTGAAATAGAAGGTCTTTCTCTTGAACAAATGGCGCAAAAGACAGATGTTTCAAATGAAGAATATCTTGCTTTAGAGAACGGCGAGAAAGATATGACATTTGCGTTTATTTATCGTTGTGCGCAAGCGCTTTCTGTAAACGCAACTGACATTATTGAGGGATCAAGTCCAATGCTTTCTTCTTACACTGTAACAAGAAGCGGCAAAGGTGAAAAGATTGCAAAAGCGCATGGTATGACATATTTTAACCTTGCTAATTCTTTCCAAAATAGAATAGCAGAGCCTCTTTACGTTAGATCTAAATTCGTTGAAGGTGCAGATAAGAAAGAAATAGAATGCACAACACATAAAGGACAAGAATGCGACATAGTAGTGTCAGGTAAACTTATGGTTCAAGTAGGCGGTCATAGAGAAGTTCTATCTGAAGGCGACAGCATTTATTACGATAGTGGAACTCCACACGGAATGATAGCCGTTGGGGGAAAAGATTGCATATTTTATGCAATTGTTCTAAACCCATCTGGTGAGCCAATCCCAGATCTTAGCCAAAGTGAGATAGTACAAGGCGATGGCGCTAGTCGTAAGGAAGACTTAGAAGATAGAGAATATAGAAATTTTATCGATGTTAAAGAAGATGAAAATGGCACGCCAATAGAGATAAAATTCAAAAATACAGAAAAGTTTAATTTTGCTTTCGATATAGTAGACAAAATCGGCGAAAGAGATCCACATAAACTTGCAATGCTTCATCTTGATAAAAACAAGGTTGAAAGACGCTTTACATTTGCTGATATGAAAAAAGAATCTAACCGTTGTGCCAACTATTTTAAGTCATTGGGCATTAAGAAAGGCGACAAAGTTTTACTTGTATTAAAACGTCACTACCAATTCTGGTTTGCAATGCTTGGACTTAATAAACTTGGAGCAATAGCAATACTTGCTACAAATCAACTTCAAGAGCATGATTTTGCATATCGTTTTGAATCTGCAGGTGTAAAAGCAATACTTTGTACAGCTGATGGAGATACAGCGCATCAAGCAGAACTTGCAATCCAAAAGTGTCCATCTGTTAAAATTAAAATAATAGTTAATGGTAAGAAAGAGGGATGGAAGACTTTTGACGAAGAATATAAAATGTATTCAACACATTTTGAGAGAACCGAAGATTCTCCATGTGGAGACGACCCACTTTTGATGTTCTTTACTTCGGGAACTTCTGGATATCCTAAGATGGCTCTTCATAACCATAAATACCCATTGGGACATTTCCACACAGCAAAATACTGGCACGCAGTAGATCCAGATGGTTTGCATTTAACAATATCTGATACTGGATGGGCAAAATCTATGTGGGGAAAATTGTATGGACAATGGCTTTGTGAAGCTGCGACTTTCGTATACGATTTCGACAGATTTGACGCATCGGATATTCTTCCATTGTTCGCAAAATACAATATAACTACATTCTGTGCTCCTCCAACTATGCTAAGACTTATGATCAAGCAAGATATTTCGAAATATGATTTATCATCTGTAAAGCATATGACTACAGCAGGTGAGGCTTTAAATCCAGAAGTTTATCGTCAGTTCGAAAAACTTACTGGCCTACAAATCCATGAAGGGTTTGGTCAATCTGAAACGACTATGATAATAGGCAACCTAATCGGGGCTCCACATAAGATAGATTCTATGGGTAAACCAGCTCCTATTTATGATGTCTCACTTATCGACGAAAATGGGAAAAAGGTCAAAGATGGCGAGGTAGGAGAACTAGTCATTAATATAAAGAATGGTAGACCTTGTGGTTTAGCCGTAGAATATTATAGGGATGAAGAAGCAACTAAAGCCACTTGGAGAGATGGGTATTATCATACAGGTGATACCGCTTGGCGTGACGAAGACGGGTATTATCATTATGTCGGTAGAGTTGACGACGTTATTAAATCTTCAGGCTATCGCATAGGACCTTTCGAAATAGAAAGCGTTATTATGGAATTGCCTTACGTATTAGAGTGCGGCGTTTCTGCAGCTCCAGACGAAGTTAGAGGACAAGTTGTAAAAGCTAGCATCGTTTTGGTAAAGGGAACAGAAGGCACTGAAGAACTTAAGAAAGAAATTCAAGAATATGTCAAGAAAAACACTGCGCCTTATAAATATCCAAGAATCATAGTTTTCCGTGACGAACTTCCAAAAACTGTTTCTGGAAAAATTCAAAGAAACAAACTATAATCTTTTTATTAACCAAAAACTAAGAGGCTGCCAAGAATATTATTCTTAACAGCCTCATTTTTTTGCCACAAAAACGCCAAATTTGGCCAAATTTTGGCACCAAATTGCCAAATATCACATAATTTTTACATAAAATGCGGATTTTTGCCAAATTTTATTAGTTTTTTGCTAACTATAATGTTATTATAGACAAGGTCAAATGGGGGGAACTGTGTATTGAGTTCCGGATCGAGTTATGGCGCCCAATGTAAACAGTTCCCGATAAGGAGAGATTAGTTTATGCAATTTGGGCTTAAAAGGGTAGGTGCTTTACTGGGTATTGTCGGCCTTATCTTTGTAAGCATTATTTGTTTGAATTCTTTTGCTTTAGAAGCAAATGCAGAAGAATTAACAAATTCAAATGTTTATTACGAAGATGGTCTTAGTGGCATTGATGGTAAAGCCTTTTTAAAAGATGATTTAAATTCAGTCATTTCACATGATACAACATTAGTTTATACAAGTGATTTTTCTATTGCTGATTTCAAGGTATTTAATGACAAAATTATCATTATAGGGAATAAGGATGATAAAGCAAGTATTGTTTGCTTAAATAAGTCATATGAATTAATTGCCGAATATTCAACAGCGATTTTAAATACAAATGTCCAAGACGTTTATGTAGCTAATAATGAAATTAGCCTTTTATATGTGGATAGCGAAAAGTCTTATGTTGATGTATTAGAGTTGGAATCAAACACATTAACTTTAAATAAGAGCAATGAAGAAGATGGCATTTATTCAAATATTGATTATTACAATGGCTCATACATCCTATTAAATCAAACAGGATATGTAATTGAAGAAGAAATTCCAGTTGTAATAGATAATGCTGAATCGATTAGTTATTTAAATTCAAAAATATATTACCTACTATATTCAGAGAATGAATTAACTTTAGTTATTAAAGATTTAAACACAAATGAAGATGCAGTAAATGTGATTGGCGATTTAGATGGCGAATTAACAATTAATAATTCAAGTATCTATCTAACAATCCAAAATGACATTTATAAATATGAAAATCAAAGCTTATCTCAAGATTCTGTATCTTATGATAGAGAAGCCTTTATAGATAATGGTGTAATTGTATTAAATGCTGATTTATCTATATCTGTATATTCAGAAGATTTAGAATTAGTTACAACAATTGATAACACATTATCTTTTAACGACATCGCATATTCAGATGGCGTTTTATTTGCAACAATTGATTCTAATTTATATTTAGTATCTTTAGATAATAGAAGTGTGGTTATTGCAGATGATTTAACATTTACATCTTTAGATACAATCGATTATGCATCTTTAGCTATAATCGAAAATGTAGATTTAACAATCGATTCTACTGCAGTAGATCAAAGCGTTGCAGGAAACTACAAAGTTGTATATAGCTTTACATCAAATGGTTCAACATACTATTTCTATGTAGAAATCGAAATTGTAACACTAGATGGCGTTTTAAATAACACTTTATATACATCAAAAGTAACTCCTGTATCTACAGGCGCAATGTTTTTAAATGGCGAAGCATTTATATCTGGCAGTGATATTGAAGATAATGGTGAATACAACATAGTTGTAAAAGATTCAAATGACAATATCTTATATGATTACACATTTGCTATTATCAATTTCGAAAACATTATAGATAATGAAACATATGCAGATAGCGTATCTATCTTAGTCCCAGAGATTGAAGAATTAACAGTAACAAATATAGATAAAGATTCAAATGAAACAATCCTAACAAAGGGTGAAAATAATGTTTTAACAACTGAAGGTATAAATACGCTAAAGTTAGAATATAAGGGAAATGAAGTATCTTATACTTATTACATTTTCGTAATAGATGGAGAAGAAGAATTAGCATCAGCTCAATTCAGCCCAGCTAAAGCTGCTACTTTATCTTTAGCATTTACTCAAGATACAACAGCTGTTGTTAAATTAAATGGAGTAGAAATTACATCAGGATATAACGATTTTAAATATTTTGGTACATATTCATTAGTAGTATTAAATGCTAATGGAGATGCTATTAAAAATATTGCATTCACAATTGATACTCAAGTGACAATTGGTTCAAATGTTGTAGGATTTGCAAATGGCGCGGTTTCTTCATTTAATGGAAAAGAAGCTACAACTTATACAATTAAAGAGACAACATCAACAAAGGTAGCATATTCTTTATTAGCAAAAGATGCTACTTTAAATAACCATAGCGCATATACAAATATGACAACATATAATGCTGGTGTTAACACTCTAACATTAGTTGGCCTAAATGGATATAGCGTAAGCGTAACATTCACAATCAATCCAACAACAAACTTGATTAACGGAAGTACATACACAGGTTCAGTTCTACCTGCTGTATCAGGCGGCGTTTTAAAATTAAATGGTGCATCATATACAAATGGTACATTAATTAATTCAGCTGGTGATTATAAATTAGAGATTTATAGCGAAGCAAATCTAAATAGTGCATTTAGCACAATTACATTTACAGTTGTCCCAGAAATATTAAATGTAACATCTCAAGATAGCACATCTCCAGATGTATTCTCATCAGGTATCATTTTAGCCTCTACAAACAACAAGATGTTCTATGTTGCAGGAAACGAATATACAAGTGATGATTTAGCTACTCAATATGTTTCAAATACAATCATCTCTAATAAGAGTTCTTATGTATTTAGAATGTATTACATCACATATGCTGGATCAACACATGCTACAAGTGCATATGGATATAATGCAGAAGATGGTACATACCACATTGATTATTATTTCGATATTGACGCAGAATTAGGTTTAAATATCGTAGATGGTCAAGAATACTTCAATAACGTTACATTATTGTTTGCAGGCGTAAATGAAGCTACATTGACATATTATGGAACATCAACATCTCAAGTTGTTTCAAATGGATATATCGTAAATAAGATTGGTAAATACACAATAACTTTAGAGCAAGGTGAAAACACTCTTAGTGCTACATTTATTGTTAGCCCAAAATTAAACGTTGAAAATTCACGTGCATATTTATCTTCAAACAATGTAACTATTGTAGATAACGGTTATTTATTTAGCGCACAAGATACACAATTCAAATTAGTTAAAGAAACAGGAAGCGCATCTTCAAATACAACAACATACACATCTATCGATGATATAAAGGGCGTTGTATTAGGCGCAGGTACATATCAATTAACAATTACAAGCGAAATATCTTCATATGAAAAGATTATGTACTTTATCATTATTGATTCAGCTAACATTTCTCGTGGTGCAATCTACAACAATGGAAAGAGTTTTGAATTCAATATGTATGGAGTAAATGTAAATCTTATTGCTCCACAAACTGGATTGAATGTTTCTCAAGAATCAACATATGTTGAAGGCTCAAATATCTTAACAGTTGGGAAGCATTATTTAACATTTACATTTACAATAAATGGTGTTACAACCTCTACAGATTATATATTAACTTCAGATTTAGTATTCCAAAGCGGAACAACATATTATGAAAAGGTTGGATCTTCTTACGAAGTAGCAACAGTTGTAGATGGAGATAGAATCCCAGAAAATACATATTACATCTTAGCTGGCACAGATAGCGCAATATATTTCTATGTAAAGCCAGTTGTTGAATATGGTGTAAATTCTGAATCATTAGTAGCATCTACATCAACAACACTAACTACAGAAGAATCAATCTATATGACAATTAAAGATGGTAGTGGAGTTGATTATACAAAGTATGCAATTGATGCTAATTCATCAGCATTTAGCGCAGATACTTTATATAATGAAATTGGTATTCATACTTTAACAATTACACTTGATGATACGTCATACAAAATCGCATTTACTGTAGCTACATCATTTGTTGAAGATGGACAAGTTATTTTAGAGACAACTTCCGCAACAAATAGATTGGCATATTTAAAGAAAGCAACATTTACAACTGTAACTCCTGTAAAAGTTGTTTTAGATTCTCAAACAACAGATATTAGCGGAGTTGAGATTAATACAATTGGCAACCATACATTAACAATAAAAGGTACAAACAACTATACAAAGAAGTTATATATTGTAATTAAAGAAGTAGTTACATTTAATTCTGTTGATGTTCAATCAACAACGGCAAATACTGCTTTAACAAAAACAACATATTCTTATGACAATACAAGTGTAACTGCAAAAGTATATGGGGTGCCTGAATCAATTAAGATTAACGGAACAGCTCAAAGTTTATTAGGAGATGAATTCACAACAACAAAATCTACAGTTGGTTATTACACAATTGTAATTACTGGTGCAAATTCATATACAGCAACATACTATTTCACAATTCTTGATGATTTAAAGATTAATGGAAATGATGTTGAAGATACATATACAACAGCAACTACAATTATTTGTGAAAACACATCTTCAATGACTCTAAAGATTGCAAAGGCAAATAGCACAACATCTTCATCTACATTTGCAAGCGAAGATACAATTAGTAAAGTTGGAGAATATACAATCGTAGTAAATGGTGTAGGGGCTTATTCGAAGTCATATACATTTAGTATCGTAAATGATTTAGAATATACAAATTCAGCTGTATTAACAAACACTCAATTGCCAGCAAGCTTAACATCTACATCTGCTGTTTCTTTAACGCTAAAGAATGCAGGCGTTACATATGAAAGCATAACAAAAAATGGCGTTGAGATTACAACATTTGCAAAACTACAAACAATTGGCGAATACAATTTCGTATTAGTAGATGCAAACGATAATAAATATAACTATAGCGTTGTTATTTCTGAATCATTATTATTCAATGGCGAATCAGCTACACAAAATAAATACACAACAAAATCATTAACTAATGTTTCAAATGCTGATGATTCAGTATCATTTGATTCTATTAAGTTAAACGGAACAAGTGTAAGCATTTCAGATTTAACAAATATCGCTATCCTAGGGAATAACTCAATTGAAATTAAGACAGTAGATGGTAATACAACATATAAGAAGGTTTATACATTAGTTATTGAAGAGACAATTACTGGATCTAATATCTTCAAGAGCGAAAATGCAGCAAAGGCAAGCCCATATGAAGAGGTAGATTCTGTAAGCTACACGTTCAATAATTCTGAATTAACTTATAAAGGATTATCTTTAGATGGAGCATCTCAAGTATATAACGGTGAGAGCATTACAACGTATGGTTTACATAAGATTGTTGTTAGTGGCGTAAATGGATATAGCGTTAAATATTATGTATTCATTTCTCTAAACACATCATTAATAGACAACAAAGAATATCTATTCACATCAAGCGATTTGGCCTTCACATCAAATGCTATCAATTACACATTAGATGAAGATTCAGATGCGAAAGA
>JAEEWC010000039.1 GCA_016287155.1 Clostridia bacterium
ATGTTTGGAATCCTAAATATCCAATAGCAACTACAAACAATATAACTTTAAGTGTACGTCTAACAACTGGGATTAAAACATGGCGTAAAGTCTCATCGAATTTCTTTTGTTCTAATCTTCTATCAATACGTTTTGTAACTAAGTTGATTACTTTACAAAAGATGAATAAAGCTATTAAAACAATAACTAATTTTAAACCTTCTGTTGTTATCCAATTGCCAATGGTTTGAAGTAATTCTGTGAAGTTCATTTATAGCCTCTTTGTATTTTTTATGTAATAAATCTATTTTAAATAACTATAACAAAATAGTCAACTTGAGTTGACAACGCCAAATGCACATAACTATAATAGAAAATGTTAGCATCCTAACAATATAAATGGCGAGGGCTTATGGTTACACAAGATCAAATCGGAAAAGAGTTTGGAAAAGTAATGAATCTTATTAAGAGAAGATTCGCTGAAGTTGCTAGCAAAGAATTCGAGAAAGAAACTTGCGGCAATGAAGCATGCACATATACTCCAAAGCAAGGAATGATAATAGGTTATATAAATAAAGCGACTCAAGAAGGTAGAGATGTCTTCCAAAAAGACATAGAAAAAGAATTTTCAATTAGACGTTCTACAGCAACAGGTATTTTACAGTTGATGGAGAAAAATGAATTCATTAAAAGGGTATCAGTAGAAAATGATGCTAGATTAAAAAAAATAGTTCTAACTAACAAAGCAATACAAATGGATAAGAAAATTGTATCAGGATTTGGTGCAATTTCAGATTTAGCTTTTAAAGATATTAGTGAAGAAGAACTAGAAGGATTAATGAATATCATACAAAAAGTGAAAAAAAATTTAGAGGATAAATAGATGAATGTAATTAAAAAGTTAGCCGGAAGCATTAGGGAATACAAGAAGGCTACAATAATTACTCCAATTGCGGTAGCACTTGAAGTTGTAGTTGAATGTATTATTCCTCTTGTAATGGCAAAATTTATTGACGAGTTAACAAATGTTGTAAACGCTGAGCCAATCGACTTTGTTATCGATGGAGTTATTTTGCTTGTATTAGCAGTACTTGGTTTTGCATTTGGTACGATATCGGGAAGATATTGTTCAATTGCATCTTGTGGTTTTGCTAAGAACTTGAGATCAGATTTGTTCTTAAAGGTAC
The DNA here is from genome assembly GCA_016287155.1 of Clostridia bacterium. GTDB lineage: Bacteria > Bacillota > Clostridia > Christensenellales > UBA3700 > UBA3700. Next base: position 1,167 of record JAEEWC010000039.1, read on the forward strand.
AAACATTCTCATTTGCAAATATAGATAAATTCTCAACTTCATCATTAGTAACAAGATTGACGACCGATATCACAAACGTACAAATGGCTTTCATGATGATAATTAGAATCGCCGTTAGAGCTCCATTTATGGCTATATTCTCATTGGTAATGGCCTTTTCAATTAACTGGAAGATGGCACTTGTATTTACTGTAATTATGCCAGTGCTTGCGTTTGTATTAATTATGGGTATTAGAATTGTTCACCCATTGTTTGAAAAAGTTTTCCATAAATACGATAGGTTAAACGAATCTGTAGAAGAAAACATCAAAGGTATTAGAGTTGTTAAATCTTACGTTAGAGAAGATTACGAAATTAACAAGTTCGATACAACAGCTAAAGAAGTTAAGAAGGATTTCTTAAAGGCAGAAAAGATTATCGCTTTAGCAATGCCTACAATGCAATTTGCTATGTATACAGGTATCATTGTTGTAAGTATTGTTGGTGCATTCTTGATTGTAAATACATTCCAAGGTATTGATGGCACTGGCAATTACATTTGGGGCGAATTATCTGTAGGTGGTTTATCTAGTATCATTTCTTATGGTATGCAATCATTGATGTCAATGCTTATGGTTGCTATGACACTAATTTTCATAACAATTGCTCAAACATCATCAGAAAGAATTGCAGAAGTTTTAGATGAAGAAAGTACACTAAAGAATCCAGAAAACCCATTAATGAATGTTGAAGATGGTTCTATCGAATTTAAGAATGTATCATTTAAATATTCTAAAGAGGCAGAAAGATTAGCTTTATCTAACGTTAACCTAAGCATTAAAGCAGGGGAAACAGTTGGTATCATTGGTGGTACTGGTTCTGCTAAATCAACTCTTGTTCAATTAATACCACGTATATATGATGTAACAGAAGGTGAAGTATTAGTTGGCGGCAAGAATGTTAAAGAATACGATTTAGCAACCCTAAGAAATCAAGTTGCTATGGTTCTTCAAAAGAACGTTCTATTCTCAGGTACTGTTAGAGAGAATCTAAAGTGGGGCGATGAGAATGCTACTGATGAAGAAATTATAAAGTATGCAAAATTAGCTCAAGCTCATGATTTTATCATTGCGCATCAAGATGGCTATGATAGATACATTGAGCAAGGTGGATCAAACGTATCTGGTGGTCAAAAACAAAGATTATGTATCGCAAGAGCTCTTTTAAAGAAGCCTAAGATTTTAATCTTAGATGACTCTACAAGTGCCGTAGATACAAAGACTGATTCATTAATTAGAAAGGCATTCAAAGAAGAGATTCCAAATACAACAAAGATTATCATTGCTCAAAGAATCGCTTCAGTTGAAGATGCAGATAAAATTATCGTTATCGATAATGGCGAAATAGTAGATATTGGTAAGCATGATGAACTTCTAAAGAGAAATAATATTTACCAAGAAGTATACTACTCACAAAATAAGGAAGGGGGTGCTAAATAATGGCTAAGTTCAAGGGAAATCCAGCAAAGATGCAACAAGGCGAAATGGCAGGCACCGCCAAAAGATTAATTAAATCTTTATTCCATTATTATAAGTGGGAATTAATAGTTGTAATGATAGCATTGCTATTTAGTGCTGTAGGTAGCACAGCAGGCAGTGTATTTATTGGAAGCATTACAGACGAGTGCATTACTCCAGCAGTTCAAAGAATTGCTCAAGGTATGGCAGTTTCTGAATCTTTAGATTTAATGTGGCCAACATTGATTAAGTATTTAATCGCAATGGTTACAATTTATGCAATTTGTATTTTTGCTACATTTGCATACACAAGAATTATGGCAAATGTAACACAAGGCTATCTAAAGAACATAAGAGGCGAAATGTTCTCTCATATGGAGAGTTTGCCAATCAAGTATTTTGATACTCATGCAAGAGGCGATGTAATGAGTTATTACACAAACGACGTAGATGCTATCCGTCAATTGTTATCTCAAAGTATTCCTCAAATTATAACATCAGTTATAACACTTACAGCCTTTATCGTAATCATGCTATATTACAGCATTTGGTTAACTCTTGTTATCTTCGTTGGTGTAATTGCTATGTTTGCTTTAACAGGTTCAGTTAGCGGTAAGAGTGCAAAGTATTTCGTTAAACAACAAAAGTCTATCGCTAAAACCGAAGGTATAGTTGAAGAAATGATGAATGGCCAAAGAGTAATCAAGGTATTCTGTCATGAACAAAAAGCATACGAAAAGTTTAAAGAAGCAAACGATGAATTATGCGATGATGGTACAAAGGCTAATACATATGCAAATATCTTAATGCCTATGATGGGTAACTTAGGATGGATTATATATGTAATCGTAGCGTGCGTAGGTGCAGTACTTGTAATGAGTGGAGCAAACAACGTATCTTTACAAGGATATGGTGAACCTCTAACTGTTGGTATTATCATTTCATTCTTGATCATCAGTAGATTATTCACTATGAACGTATCTCAAACAGCTCAACAAGTTAACTCAATTATTATGGGTATCTCTGGTGCATACAGAATCTTCAAGTTAATTGATGAAGAAAGTGAATATGATGAAGGATATGTAACTTTAGTTAACGCTAAATATGATGAAAACAATAACATCGTAGAGAGCGAAGAGAGAACAGGTATGTGGGCTTGGAAGCATCCACATCAAGCTGATGGTACAATTACATATCATAAATTAACAGGTAAGATTGACTTATTTGATGTTGATTTTGGATATAACGAAGAAAAGATTGTTTTACACGATGTAACAATTAACGCAAAGCCAGGACAAAAGATTGCCTTTGTAGGTGCAACTGGTGCGGGTAAGACAACTATAACAAACTTAATTAACCGTTTCTATGATATTGCTGATGGTAAGATTCGTTACGATGATATTAATATCAATAAGATTAAAAAGCCTGATTTAAGAAGATCACTAGGCATTGTATTACAAGATACAAACCTATTTACAGGTACAGTAAAAGATAACATCAGATACGGTAAATTAGACGCTACAGATGAAGAAATTATTGAGGCAGCTAAGATTGCAAACGCACATGATTTCATCACTCGTTTGCCCCAAGGATACGATACAGTTCTAACAGCCGATGGTGCAAACCTATCTCAAGGACAAAGACAATTGATATCTATTGCTCGTGCTGCTGTTGCTGATGCTCCAGTTATGATTCTAGATGAAGCTACATCTTCAATCGATACAAGAACAGAAGCTTTAGTTCAAAAGGGTACAGATGCCTTAATGAAGGGAAGAACAGTATTTGTAATTGCCCATAGATTATCTACAGTTCAAAACGCTGATGTAATTATAGTATTAGATCAAGGTAGAATTATTGAAAGCGGTACACATAAAGAATTGATAGAAAAGAAAGGTAAGTATTATCAATTGTACACAGGTGCATTTGAATTAGAATAATATTGTGATATAATCAAAACACATAGGGATTTAGCAGAGATGCTTGATCCCTATTTTTATAACAAACAGTATAGTTGATTTGACAAAAAGTGTATAAATTACTATACTAAAATCGGAGGAAACATACATGTTTATTGAAAAGTTAGAGCAGAAGATGGGGAGAGATAGACCAATATTCTTAAGTGATATCTTTGATTTATTTAAAGATTATTCTCAAGCATATATTTATAAATTAATTAAAGAGGGCGAGAAAACAGGGAAGTTGGTTAAGTTTGAAAGGGGCATATATTATTTGCCAACTAAATCTTATTTTGGAGAATCATTGTTGTCTCCAAATGAAGTTGCTTTTGAAAAATATGTTTCTAATGGTGATGATAATTATGGCGTTTTAGGGGGCCTTTCGATACTTAATTATTTTGGAGTAACGACACAGGTTCCTCAGACTATTACTATAGTAACAAATAAAGAAGCGACTAGAGGAAGGAAAGTATATATAGGTAATATGCCATATATTGTAAAAAAATCTAGAATGGAAATTTCAAAAACAAACCAAGCTGCTTATAC
>JAEEWC010000040.1 GCA_016287155.1 Clostridia bacterium
GGATCAACACTTCGTTTCATTCTTCCAATAGCGTTAACTTTAGGTAAAGAATGCGATGTAATAGGAAAAGAAGGGTTAGCAAAAAGACCACTAAAAGATCTATTAGATGCTCTTCGTGCTAATGGTGCTGTAATTGAAGGAGATTCGTTGCCTCTTCATATATCTGGAAAGTTAAAAGCTGGAGATTATAAGATTAAAGGAGATGTTTCATCTCAATATATAACAGGACTTTTAATGGCGCTTCCAATTTTAGATGGAGATAGCACTATATCTATTGAAGGAGAGAAGGTATCTTCTAAATATTTAGATATAACACTTGATGTATTAAAGTATTTTGGAATTAAGATTGAAGAGTTAGATGATGGATATTATGTTCCAGGCAATCAAAAATATGCTCATGAAGTGGATTTACGCGTTCAAGGCGATTGGTCAAATGCAGCTTTTTGGTTAGCGCTTGGTGCCATCAATGGTGAAACTCAAGTTAACAATCTATTCTTTGAATCAGTTCAAGGAGATAGAGAGATTCTACAAATCTTAATGGATATGGGAGCTAAGGTTGCTTTACGCGGAGATAATATTATCGTTTCTCCAAAGAAATTACATTCAATTACACTTGATGCTAAAAACATTCCAGATTTAGTTCCAATTGTAAGTATATTAATGGCAAATGCTGATGGTATATCTATTGTTAAGAATGTAGATAGATTAAGAATTAAAGAAACAGATAGATTACAAGCAGTATTGGATGTGTTAAAAGAAATGGGCATCCAAGCAAGATATAAGGATAATGAACTTTTAATTCTTGGCGGCAAGATTAAAGCATTTAATGTAGATAGTTATAATGACCATAGAATGGTTATGATGGCAGCAATTGCTGCATCTATTGCGGACGGTGCTTGCACAATTAATAATACTGAAGCAGTTGAAAAGTCATATCCTGCATTCTTTGATGATTACAAGAAATTGGGAGGCAAGGTAAATGTTAAATAGTTTAAGTAAATTAACAGTAACTATAGAAGGCGCATCTCATTCTGAGAGAATTACGCTAAAAGTTTTAGGTCTTCCAAAAGGTAAGAAGATTGATTTAAACGAACTTCAAGAATTTGTAGATAGAAGAAGAGCAAAATTATCTGCATATTCAACAAAGAGAATTGAAGGCGATGTTATAAATATTGCATCAGGATTAGAGAATGGAGTTCTAACGGGAGATGTCTTTGAAGCTTATATTTTAAATACAAATAAAAAATCTAATGATTATGATAATTTGAAATACACACCACGTCCATCTCATGCAGATTATGCTGCATATGTTAAATGGAATGGAAAAGAAGATATGACAGGTGGCGGTAAGTTCTCTGGAAGAATGACTGTTACTTTATGTATCCTTGGTGGTATAGCTAAACAATTATTAAGAGAATATGGAATTGATGTAGAAGCTTATGTTTCATCAATTGGAAATATAAAGGCAAGTTCATACAAAGATGGAATCCCATCTTTAGATAGCTTTAAAGATTTGGATCAATCATTTAGAGTATTTAACAACAAAGATAAGATAGATGCTCTAATTGAAAAAGTAGCATCTGAGGCTGATTCTATTGGTGGTACGATTGAATGTATCGCATATAACGTTAAGCCAGGGCTTTCTGATGTATTTGATTCTATGGAGAGCAAGATATCTTCAATGCTATTTACTATCCCAGCAATTAAGGGTGTAGAATTCGGTGCAGGCTTTGATATATCTTTAATGCAAGGCTCTCAAGCAAATGATGAATTCTATTATGATAAAGATAAAAAAGTCCATACGTATTCGAATAATAATGGTGGAATCAATGGTGGAATTACAAACGGAATGCCTATAACATTGCGTGTAGCTGTAAAACCAACACCATCAATTGGAAAGGAACAAAATACAATTAATCTTCAAACAAAGGAAAATGTAAAGCTACAAATAAAGGGTAGACATGATGCTTGCATCGTGCCAAGAGCTGTAGCCCCAGTTGAAGCAGTTGTAGCAATTTCAATATTAGATAGTATATTGCAAGAGGTGTAATATGATAGATGAATTAAGAAAACAAATTGATGCTTTAGATAATGAAATCATTGCTCTTTTAGATGCAAGATTTGATTTGTCTTATGCTATTGGCGAAGAAAAGAAAAAAATTCAAAAGCAAGTTTTAGACACATCAAGAGAACAAGTAATCTTAGATAAGGTGGCTCAACAATCATCTGAAGAACACGCGCAATATATTCAAGAAATATATAAAAAGATTATGGAACAATCAAGAGCATACCAAGGTAAATAATGGCAGAGTTTGGTTTAATAGGTAAAAAGTTAGGACATAGTTTCTCAAAGATAATTCACGAAAAGATGGGTTATCCATATGATCTTATTGAATTAAAAGAAGAAGAAGTAAAAGACTTTGTATTATCTAAAAAATATAAGGGCTTTAATGTTACTATCCCATACAAAAAGAC
>JAEEWC010000041.1 GCA_016287155.1 Clostridia bacterium
AATTAAAAGGAATTTTTTCTTCATTATTTCTTTTCTTTTACTAGGTCTTTTATCTCGCTTAACCAGCTATTAATATCCTTGAATTCTCTATATACAGCAGCAAATCTAATGTAGGCTACATCATCAATATCCTTAAGCCCTTCCATTACGTATTCACCAATTTGAGATGACTTGATTTCTTGATCAAGAGAGTTGTTCATCTTCTTCTCTACATCCATAACTAATTTATCTATTGTTTCCATAGATACTGGACGTTTAGCACATGCATTCAAGATACCTTGTTTTAATTTGTTTCTTGAATATTCTTGTCTTTCTCCATTCTTCTTAACAACCATAATTGGTGTCATTTCAATTGTTTCGTATGTAGTAAAACGCTTACCGCAAGCGCAGCATTCACGTCTACGTCTAATTGATGTACCATCATCATTTAATCTACTGTCGATAACCTTATCTTCTAAAGACCCACAAAAAATACACTTCATCTTTTATTACCACAACCAATGCTTCTTCTTTTTAGCTTGGTCTTCCTTTTGTTGAGGTTTTGCTACTGGCTTCATCTTTGGTGTTGGAGCTGGTGAGGTTGATTTTGGTTTACTCTCCTCTACTAATCCACCTTCAGATTTAACCAATCTATCATAATAATCGTCTAATAAATCAATATTAGATACCATCATTTTATATTTCTTTGGCAAAGCTCTTAATCTATTCTCAAGTTTTGTATAAATATCTCTCTTTGGAACCTTCTCTGTTGGAAGCTTTGTTAGATATTTATTTAGAGTCTTTGCATCAGCGATATATTTTCTATCATATGCGCGCGTCATAATATCTTGATAGTTCTCAACGGATGGCTTTAATCTATCTTCTAGTTCTTGATACATCTTTTCAATATGGATTAAATCATCTCTTTGAGGAACATCTTGATTGTCTAATGTAATTAAAGCTTGTTGAATCTTTGTTACCTTTCCTTGCTTCATCTTATTAGATGCATCATCAATGACTTGTTTAAAGCCCTCTCCCGCGATATTTTTCTCATCATCGGATAATTTACCGTATTCTTCTTGGATTCTAATAATATCGTCCAAATTTGGATGCTCTTTATTGCTTACCATTGTAACTCTAGCGTTAAAGTTCTCAACTTTGTTGTTTTTCATCTTTTGTCTAGCGTTAGGAATGATAGTCTTTATATTTTCAACATATTGAATAGCTTCTTTTGGAAGTGATTCATATACGAGCTTAATCTTTGTAATATCTTCTTCGATTGGATTTTGATTTTCATCAAGTGCTACAAGTAAATCATTTACCTTTTGTGCCATAGCACGAAGTAAGTCTTCTCTTGCCGTATTTAATTTCTCAACATCTTCTTGCTTACCTGCTTTATTTGCATATTTAACAAACAATCTATAATTAACACTATTTTGATAGTTATCATGCATAACCAGTTCTTGCATAGATTGAGCCTTAAAATCGATAAGAAGTTTATAGTACCAAGTTACATAATTTTCAGCATCAAGTTCTTGTGCCTTTCTTACTTGTTCTTCAGCTTCATCGAAATTACCAAGATCTTCAATATTTACACGAGCAAGCTTTAAAATTGATTTAATCTTCTCTTCGGTTGGAGATAAGATAACCTTTTCATTTGGATTGCTTGCAAATTCAATACCAGCGGTTTGTCTCTTTGTCCACTCTTCGATTAATCTCTTTTGATTTTCAACAAGCATATCAATTTGTCTTTGTTGTTCATCATCTTTATCAATTGGATTAATAATCTTTTGAAGAGTTTTATCAATATCTGAAATTAAAGAGATACCATACTTTAGAGCTTGCTTATGTGCAAGTTCGTCTGGTAGGTCTTCTTCTTTGAAGTTTTCAATAAAGATAGGAATGATGCTCTTATATTCTCCGCTATCTCTTCCCTTATTTAATTCTAAGAATCTCTTCCACTCATTCTTCATCCAGTGTGAGTCCAAAAATTCCTTTTTACTACATATTAGAAGCATTACTTTTGCAGTATATAATCCATAATAGATATTTGGCTCAAAATCTCTTACTCTAATATTTCTTAGTGACTTTTCACTATAGAAGATTTTGTATTTAGAAGAAAGTTCGTTATATATTTCGTTTGCAACATCATAATCAGATGTTACTCTATCTGAGTCTAATTGAGTTTTCTTGAAACAAATGAATACATCATAAGGTTTTGATGATTGTGAGATAACAACGGCCTTATCTCTAGCATTTTCAATGATATTTATTCTTTCTTGATAGTCATCTAATCTTTCTGGCGCATTATTTGTAACATATTTAATGAACTTTTTGAATGCTGGAGTTTCTTCAATTGGAGTAGTTTTTACTCTGTAGAATGAAGGTAGGATTTGTCCGTTATTGTCCATTTCAAGCATTACTGATTGATCACATAATAATAAACCCCAATAAGCTGCTGATACATCATCATCTTTATATTTTGCAATAATGTCTTGATAAATATCTCTAGCCTTAGCAAATTCTGCAAACTGTCTATGTCTATTAGCGATTCTAAGATCGATAAACATTTGGCTGTCTGCTTGCTTTTGTGTATAAGAGTTGCCACATGATTCGCAGATAAAAAGATCCCCTTCTTGTCTGAAGTGAGTACTCATACATATTGGGCATTGGAAAGCTTGTAGTTTCATTATTCTCCCTTTAATTTAAACTCTTGCATTGGACGCTTTTTGAATTCAGTATCCATTATGCCTAATTGAGTTTTAATTATTCCTCTCATTTCGATTGCTCTATCTAAGCAATACTTCTTAAATTCTTCTTTGTTGACATCATCAACACTAGCCCAATGTGGGAAGAACAATTTAACATATGCTGTTGCTATACGCTTAATAGCCTTTGTATCTCTAGTGTCCGCATCCTTTGGAACTTCTATCAATGCATCAACTATTGCCTTTTCAATAACGTCCTCACGAAGTGCGTGCATTATTTCAGAGAAGTATTCTGTGTTTAATGCCCAATCATTAACCTTCATGTCTTCGTTCATTCTTGGTACATCCCAGCCTTTAATGAAGCCATGGAATCTATCAATTAAAGCTGAATCTTCAAATAGTGGTGGTAATTCATCTAGCATATTGTTATTAACATCCATCTTCTCTTCTCTGATGTTTCCTAGAAGAACTACGCCGGCTTTACCGCTTCCAGCTTTATTACCAACATTATATGTACCACTCTCTAAATACCCCTTCATAGCTCCACGCATTTCATCAATATCTGGGAACTTAATTGTAGAGATTTCATCTAGTGCTACATAATCATAATATGATACAAGACCATCTTGATGTTTATTCATATCATAGAACATCTTAGCTCTTGTCATTACACCACCTGATACTAACCAGCCCTTCTTAGAGATTTGAGAGAAGATATAACTCTTTCCTGTTCCCTTTGGAGCTAATTCCATCAAGTTTAGTCTTTCTTCTACAAAAGGCAATAATCTTGTTAACATTGTTAACTTCTCAGTTTCACTCTTGAATCCTTGAGCATTGTAATCAATAGCACCAAGCAGAACATCAATCCATTCTTCAATTGTGAAGTTCTTTCTTGCATTCTTAAAGAAATTCAAATCAATTTTATATGGTCTAAAATCTTTAAAGTCTACAAGAGAAATCTTACCTTCTTGTTTTTTACCAGATTGGACTTGTCTGTACTCTAAATCAAGTATTCCCCAGAACTCGCCATCTGTTACTAACATTTCTTTTTTATGCTTATCCCATACTGACTTTGGAATATATGTTTGCTTTGTTGTAACACCAAAGTCTGGGATTGCAAATGTTATTTCTTCTGTTTTAATATCAATATCAATTTGTATCTTTGCCAAGAATTTAACTCTTTCGCCGCTTAGCATCTTATCTAATAGCGCATTCCATTCGTCCTTTCTTGGCATTACGTCTTTAATTTTTGCAAGTACAAAGTTAACATTTACATTTCCATCTTTATCCGCATACTTCTTTAAGAACCAATCTCTTATAAAAGCAGGTAAATTCAATGATGAAAATACATTTTGCATAGATGATTTTTTTACGATCATCCCATCAAATGATTCTTGTAACTTGTTCGCAAGTTCACTCATAAAGCTCCTTATAGTCCTAGATCTTCTTCCTCTAGTCCTTTAATGAAAGTTATTTTCTCCCTAGCGATTTCTTTGTTCGACGATATAATAGCATCATATTCTCCAGCGTCCTTGATATTTAGAGGTTCACTTTCCCATGTTGCTAATTTTTTATTACATATATAATTTGCACCATCAATAGATAGATATAACTTATCGAAATCCTTATCTATTGTGAATTCTAATACTGGCTTTTCATTTGGCATTAGTGATATTTGTGTTGATGCAAATTTAACTTTTGCAGATGAAGACTTATCTGAATGCTTTTTTACATCTTCTTTGTCTATACCAGCATATGATTCGAATCTTAACATTTCTTGTCTATTAACAGTTGGCTTAACTTTCTTAATTGCCTCTAATAAATACTTCATTGAAACTGGTTCTTCAACATCAGTATTAATATAAATGTTTAGAGGTTCTTCCTTTGCTCTATCGCAAACTTCAGTGATATCAGCACCAGAATAGCCATCTGTTAAACCGATTAACTTATCAAAATCTACATCATCTCCAAGAGGAATGTTAGATAAGTTTTTCTTTAATAGGAATTCTCTAGCCTTTTCGTCAGGTAGTGGAACATAAATCTTTTCAGAGAATCTTCCAGATCTAACGGCAGCTGAATCGACATCCCATGGTCTATTTGTAGCACCTAATATTAATAGGTTATCTGTCTTAGACGCGAAACCATCGATTTGTTGTAAGAATTCGTTAACACGCTTATCGTTGTGTGTATCCTTACCTCTTTCCCCAAACAAGCTATCCATTTCATCGATAAATATAATAGATAGTTTATTTTGTCTTGCAGCTTCAAATAAAGAATTGATGTTCTTTTCTGATTCACCAACATATTTGCTCATGATATCAGAACCTTTAATTGCATAGAATGTAGCACCAACTTCACCAGCAATAGCCTTAGCAATGAAAGTCTTACCTGTTCCTGGAGGTCCATATAGTAATACGCCACCACCTACTTTCTTTCCATACTTAGCATACTTTTCTGGATATAGAACAGGATTAATCATTCTTGTTCTAATTGTCTTTTTAACGTCTTCAAG
>JAEEWC010000042.1 GCA_016287155.1 Clostridia bacterium
GAGCAAAAAGTAAAATATTTGGCTACTCAAATTGAGAAAGTGTATTTGAACGACATAATTAGACGAAATGGTCTTAAGGCTGATTCTAATATTGGAGAATTGCTTGATGTATTGTCGTCGGAAATGTCAGGCTATGTAAGCGTAACTAAGATAGCAAATACTTTCTCAAGTGTGAAACAAGTGAAAATATCAAGGTCCACTGTTGAAAATTATATAAATTATTTTATGGATTCTTTCATGATTTCAAAGGCTGTTAAATATGATATTAAGGGCAAAAAATATATTGAGACTCCATATAAATTGTATTTTGAAGATGTTGGTCTTAGAAATGCAAGGTTGAACTTTAGACAAATTGAAAATACCCATATTATGGAAAATATCGTTTATAACGAATTGAGATATCGTGGATATAATGTTGATGTTGGTGTGGTTGAGTCTCGCGAAAAAGAGAACGATAAACTATCTAGAAAGTATTATGAGATTGACTTTATAGCCAATAAGGGTAGTAAGAGATATTATGTTCAATCTGCTTTTGATATCCCAAACGAAGAAAAATGGATGCAAGAGACTAGATCTTTAGATAAAACAAAAGATTCTTTTAAAAAGATTATTTTGGTAAATAATCCTATAGTTGCTCGCAGTAATGAAAATGGATATACAATTATGAGCATTTTTGACTTCCTATTAGACGAAAATTCTTTAGAAAAGTAATTGTTTTCGCAATTTATTTTACAAGCATTGATTCTGTGTGACAGTCGCTTGTCACATATTGTCACACTATAAATTCGCAAATTATAAAATTTTGCGCGCGCTTTTTAGTTGTCTAAAATGTGCGCTTGTGCTAAATTAAATAATAAATTATATATGTACGAGAGGTTCACATGGCAGTTAATAGCATGACAGGATATGGAAAAGGCATCGCCGAAAGAGATGGACTAAAAGTTGTAGTTGAACTAAAGTCTGTAAACCATAGATTCTTAGACTTAATGATTAAGACTCCAAAGTTATTCAATTTCTCTGAAGACGCAATTAGAAAGTGTATGAAGGAAAGTTTCGCAAGAGGACATTTTGATATCTTTGTAAACTATGAAGATACACGTCAAGATAGAACATCAGTATCTTTTGATTATTCGCTAGTTAACGCTTATGTTGAAGCAGCAAAGAAAATCTCATCAGAATATTTTGTACAAGATACATTATCTACAGCACAAATCATTGCGCTACCAGATGTAGCAAAAGTTGTATGTGAAGATGAAGATCAAGATTTTCTAAACAACATCGTACTTGAAGCTCTAAAGCAAGCTATTGAAAACATTTCTAAGATGCGTGCATCAGAAGGCGTTTTAATGCAAAACGATGTTATGAATAAGATGGCTACAATTAAAGACATCGTTAAAGTTATTGAAGAAAAGGCACCAGGCATGGTTGAAGAACATTTCGCGAAAGTTAAAGAACGCGTACAAGAAATGTTGAAAGATGTAGCAATCGATGAAGCTAAGTTGTTAAACGAAATCGCATTCTATACAGATAAGGTTTGTGTAGATGAAGAAATCCAAAGACTAAAGAGCCATCTAGATCACTTTGCTGAAATCATCTCAAAGGGTGGCGCTTGCGGAAAGCAATTAGACTTTATCGTACAAGAAATGAATAGAGAAGCAAATACTTGTGGAAGCAAGTGTAACAATATCGAAGTATCTAACCAAGTTATCGCATTGAAGAATGAAATCGAAAAGGTTAGAGAACAAATCCAAAACATTGAGTAAGGAGTTTTAGGATGAAGAAGAAAGGTTTATTGATTATCTTATCTGGTCCATCAGGCGCAGGCAAAGGTACAGTATTAAACGAAGTAAGAAAGACTTACAAAAATCTCGAAGTATCAGTTTCTGTTACAACAAGAGCTCCACGTGCTGGAGAAGTAAATGATGTAAATTATCATTTCAAGACAATCGAAGAATTCAAAGAACTTGCTCACAATGGAGCATTCTTAGAAAGCGAATGTGTATATGGCAATTATTACGGAACTCTAAAGGACGAAGTATTCGATAAAATTCAAAAGGGTTTGGACGTAGTTTTAGAGATAGATGTTAAAGGTGCATTTAACGTTATTGGTAAATATCCAGATGCAGTATCTATTTTCGTATGTCCAACATCAATGGAAGAATTAAAAGGAAGATTAGCTGGTCGTGGTAGCGAGACAGCTGAAGCCCTAGAATTAAGATTGCGTTCTGCTATGGGCGAAATTAAACAAGCTACAAAATATGGCTACGTAGTTGTAAATGATGACGTTAAGGAATGTGCTGATGACGTTATCGCAATTATCAAGGCTGAAAAATGTTCGACAAAAATAAACAAAGATTTCATAAATACACTAACAGGAGGAAGTATTTAATATGGCAATGATCGATCCACCAATTGATAAATTAATTAAGAAGGCTCCATGTAGATATGCCTTAGTTTGCGGAGTTGCAAAGAGAGCAAGAGAATTAGAATCTGACGCAAACAGAGACTACCTAGAAGCATCAGGCAAAAAGTCAATTCAACTAGCTGCAGAAGAAGTTTATACTGACAAGATTATTGTTGAAGTTGGAGAAAAGAAATAATGTTATCTAACGTGAACATAGTTCTAGGAGTTAGTGGCGGTATCGCATGTTACAAGGCATGCGAAATTGTTTCACGCTTAAGAAAGTTCGGAGCTGGCGTTGATGTTATCATGACTAAAAATGCTACTGAGTTTGTACAACCTTTAACATTTGAGTCATTATCTTCAAGACCAGTTACCGTAGATATGTTCGCGCCAAAGAAAACATTTGAAGTAGAACACGTATCTTTAGCAAAAAAAGCTGAGCTATGTGTTATCGCTCCAGCAACAGCTGATGTAATTGCAAAATTAGCTGAAGGCATAGCAGACGACATGTTAACAACAACTATTCTTGCTATGAAGTGCCCAATTCTAATTGCGCCAGCTATGAATACAAATATGTATGAAAATCCAATCACTCAACAAAACATCGCTGAGCTAAAAAAGAGAGGATTTATCTTTATTAATCCAATCTCAGGAAGATTAGCATGTGGAGATACAGGTGTTGGTAAGATGGCTGAGCCAATAGATATCGTAGCTAAGGTTTTAGAAGTTCTAATCCCAAAGCAAGATTTCAAGGGCAAGAAGGTTTTAATTACAGCAGGAGCAACACGTGAGCCAATCGATGGCGTTAGATTTATTACAAACAAATCTTCTGGCAAGATGGGCTTAGAGATTGCAAAGGCAGTTATAAAGCGTGGAGGCGAAGTAGTTTTAGTTAAGGGATTAACTTCAGTTACTATTCCTCAATACATTACAAACATCATAAATGTTGAAACAACTCAACAAATGTATGAAGCTGTAATGAACGCATATAAAGATTGCGATGTAATTATTAAAGCTGCCGCACCTTCAGATTACAAAGTTAAAAACAAATTCGATAACAAGATTAAGGATGAAGAACTAACTTTGTCTTTAGTAAAAAATCCGGACATTGCTAAAGAAGTGGGCAAGGTTAAAGGCGATAGAAAGTTAGTAATCTTCTGTGCAGAAACAACGGATTTATTAGAAAACGCTTTAAAGAAAATCAAATCTAAAAACGCAGATTTAGTTGTAGCAAATGATGTTACTATGCAAGGCGCTGGATTTGATGTCGATACAAATATCGTTACAATTTGCACAAAAGAGGGGAAAACTTTCGCTTACGACAAGATGTTAAAGAGCGAAGTTGCTAATGTCATTTTAGATAAGATAAGCGAGTTATGATTGCAAGAGTAATTGTAGATAAATCTTCTTCACAACTAGATAGACCATTTGATTACTCTATACCCAATGACATGCTTGTCGAAAAAGGAGATAGAGTAATTGTCCCTTTTGGCAAAATGAAGGTTGAAGGATTTGTAATAGATATTGTTGAAAAATCAGATTTCGAAACAAAAGATATATTACAAGTCGTAGATGAATTTAAATGTTTTTCTCTAGAAACATTAGAATTAATGAATTTCATGAGAAAAAGATTCTTTCTAAAGTATGTGGATATTTTGCGTTTGTTTATCCCATCAGCTTTAAGAAAGGGCAAGGTAAAAGACCTTGAGAGATATTACATCTCATTAAATGAAAATGTAGATGTAACATCAATAAAATCGGATAAGCAAAAAGAAGTTATAAAGCTATTATCTGAAGATGGTCAAAAGCCATTATCTGAATTAACATTTCTTTTTGGCGCATATCCAATAAACGCATTATTGAAAAAAGGCATTATATCTAAAGATTTGCAAAAGGTAGATAGAGTGCCACTAAAACAAATTGAAGGCAAGAAAAAGAGCGTTTCTTTAACAAAAGATCAACAAGCTGCGTTAGAGAAAATCTTTTCGACAGATAAAGACACGATTTTATTGCATGGTGTTACAGGCTCTGGTAAAACTCAAGTTTATATCGAAGCCATTAATCGTGTGATAGAACAAGGTAGAACAGCAATTATGCTAGTGCCTGAAATCTCACTAACACCACAAACTCTTCATAATTTTAGAGGAGCCTTTGGAGATAAAGTAGCGCTATTACATAGTGGACTTTCTGATGGTGAGAGATACGATGAATGGAAAAAGCTATTACTTGGTGATGCCCAAATAGTAGTAGGCGCAAGAAGCGCTATATTTGCACCTTTACAAAATGTAGGATTAATAGTTATAGATGAAGAACACGATTCTAGCTATTCAAGCGAATCTAATCCACGCTATAAAGTTATAGACATTGCAAGATTTAGAGCAAAATATAACAATGCAAAAGTAGTGTTGGGTTCAGCCACTCCATCTATTGAGACTTATAAGAAGGCTCAAGATGGTGAATATGAAATAGCAAAAATGCCAAATAGAATCTCAGATAAGGGTATGCCAAAGATAACTATTGTGGATATGAAACAAGAAGTTATGCGTGGCAACGCATCAATGTTCTCAAGAAGGCTACAAGACGAGCTTAAAGCCACATTTGAGCGCGGAGAGCAAGCGATGCTTCTAATCAATAGATTAGGATATTCTTCCTTCGTTAGATGCCCAAAATGCGGTTATGTACCAAAATGTGATTCATGTGATGTTACACTTACTTACCACAAACAAGAAAATAAATTGGTTTGTCACTATTGTGGTTCGAAAGTGGACATGATAAGAACTTGCCCAAGTTGCGGTAACGATACTCTTCGTTACGGCAAAATGGGCACAGAGACAGTTTGTGAAGAATTAAAAAAGCTTTTCCCAGATATATCTGTTCTAAAGCTTGATTCTGATACAAAAGCTCAAAAGGATGGGACTGCGGATGTACTTCGAGATTTTGCAGATAAAAAGGCTCAAGTATTAGTTGGAACTCAAATGATAGCAAAGGGCCACGATTTTGCTAATGTTACATTGGTAGGACTAGTCGATGCCGATTTAGGGTTATATCAACAAGACTTTAGATCAAATGAAAGAACATTCCAATTAGTAACTCAAATGTCCGGAAGAGCTGGAAGAGCGGATAAAGAAGGTAGAGTTGTACTTCAAACATATTCGCCAACGAATTATGTATATAAGTTCGCAACATCTTATAACTACGAAGAATTCTTTAGAAAGGAAGTAAATATAAGGGAAACAACTTCATTCCCACCATTTGTTTCAATTATTCGTGTGCTTGTTGCGCACGCAAAGAGAGAAAAAGCAAGAGATTTGGCGCGAGTTTTATATGTAAAACTTAGAGACTTAAAAAAGAAAGATGAACATATAAGAACGCTTGCTGGTATGGAAGCGCCAATAAATAGGATAAAAGATAATTTCAGATTCCAAATGGTAATGAGAATTGACAAGGAAGATGAATTAAAAACATTAGGGGAAATATACGATACGATAAATGATGTAGACATTAAGGATTTGACGGTATTTGTAGAACAAGATCCTCAAAGCTTAATGTAAGGAGTTAGGAAATGGCAATTAGAGATATAGTAAAAGATGGTGAACCAATTTTAAGAAAACACTGTAGACCAGTTGAAGTTTTCGATGCAAAACTTGCAACATTACTTGATGATATGAAGGAAACTCTTCATAAGGCTGATGGTGTTGGATTGGCAGCACCTCAAGTTGGGATTTTAAAGAGAGTTGTTATTGTTGAATTTGAAGATTTCTATCTAGAGATGGTAAATCCAGTAATCACAGAACAATCTGGCTCTCAAATTGGACAAGAAGCATGTTTATCTGTTCCAAACAGATCTTGCGATGTAAAACGTCCAAATAGATTAACATGTGAATACCAAACAAGAAATGGTACAAAAAAGAAAATTACAGTTGAAGATTTTATCGCAAGAATTTTCTGTCACGAGATAGACCATCTTGATGGCATTTTATATTACGATAAGGAATACAAGGAAACAAAATGAGAATAGTATTTTTAGGCACTCCAGATTTTTCAGTTTCATGTCTTGATGCTTTGATTAACTCAAAGCATGATGTTTTGGCTGTAGTTACACAACCAGATAAGGCAAGAAATAGAAATATGCAAGTATCTTTCTCTCCTGTAAAGGAAGAAGCTCTAAAGCATAACATTAAAGTTTTGCAATATGATAAGATTCGCTTGCAAGGAGTTCAAGATCTTAAAGATCTTAACCCAGATATTATGGTTACTTGTGCCTATGGACAAATCATTTCTCAAGAAATATTAGATATACCAAAATATGGCGTTATAAATGTGCATGCATCGCTTCTACCTAAATATAGAGGCTCAGCTCCAATTCAATGGGCTATTTTAAATGGCGAAAAAGAAACAGGCATCACAATTATGCAAACAGCACTAGGTGTTGATTCTGGAGATATTATTTTACAAGAAAAGGTTCAAATTAAACCTCACGAAACAGCTGGCGAATTATTTGATGATTTAGCAAAGATTGCGCCTTCTGTTTTATTAAAGGCTATGGATCAAATTGAAAATGGTACAGCTACATTCACAAAGCAAAACGAAGAAGAATCTACACATTTCCCAATGCTAACAAAAGAAGATGGCCATATTAATTGGGAAGATAATGGAGATAAGATAATAAACAAAATCTTTGGTCTAAATCCATGGCCAAGCGCATATTCAATCTTTGATGGCAAGGTATTTAAGATTTTTGATGCAGATTTTGAAAAGGCTGACGTAGAAAATGTTGGCATTATAAAGGATTGTAAGGTTTCTTGCAAAGATGGATATATCGTTTTGAAGGATGTTCAAATCGAAGGCAAAAAGCGTATGAATGTTAATGACTTTGTACGTGGTTGCTCAATTGATGGGAAGGAATTGAAATAATGCGTGATTTAAAAGTAGCATATGAAATCCTATCAAATGTTTATTTAAATAAAGCGTTCGCTTCAATCGAACTTTCAAAGAAAATTAATCAAGCAGAAAATAAGAGCTTTTTAACAAACCTTGTTTATGGGGTCTTAGAGAAAAATATAGAATTAGATTACTATATTGATTATCTAGTACCTAAAAAGCCTAAAAATGTGGCTATAATCGTCTTAAAGATAGGAATGTATATTATTAAATATATGGATTCCGTTCCAAATTATGCTGCAGTAAATTCTACTGTTGATTTATGCAAAGAGATTAACAAAAAAGAGATAAGCGGATTTATTAACGCAGTTCTAAAGAAATTTGCACAAGCAA
>JAEEWC010000043.1 GCA_016287155.1 Clostridia bacterium
AATAATAACTATAAAGGCGATTGTACTAAAGTTATTTATCAAGGAACATATTCTGGCGATGTTGGCTCAATTAAGATAAGAAAGATTGATACTCAAAAAATCGAAGTTCAAGAATTAACAGATGATTATAAAGCATCACTTTTAAAAGAATATGCCCCAAGACTTTGGTGGGATGAAAATGAAAAATATTATGCATCAACGGTAGAGTTTGCGCTTCAACATTTAACAAGAGAATTATCTCCAGATGGATATATGTTATACCTAAAGGAATTGGATAAGCAAAACTATACTTGCGATTATTTCTATGGGGATAAAGACAATATGCAAGGATATGGCTTTGCTGTAGAAAAAGAATATACGTATTTAGATTTATGTTATTATTTCTACTTCCCATATAATAAGGCAAAGACAATACTTGGTATCAATTTTGGTAACCACGTAGGTGATTGGGAACACGTAATGGTTAGATTAAAACTATATAACGAAAATGGCAAAATATATTATGCGCCTATCTTTGTTCAATATAGTATTCATAGCCAAAGAATATATATGGCATGGGATAATGCTCCTAAATGTGAAGACACACATTTAGTTGGATATATAGCAAATGGTAGCCATGGCATTTGGCCAAATGCAGGTAAGAATGTTTATGTAAATGCAGTTGTTGTGAAGCTTTCAGATATATGTTCAGAAGGTGAAGCATGGAATCTATGGGAAGGGAATAACCTTGCTACATTTAAATATGATGCGCTAAATCATTGTGGAGATGGTATTGGTGATACTCAATGGAAGAGTTGCTTTGATAGAAACTTCTACGATGAAAATTCTGATAGCGCAATTAGATGGGGAAACTATGGTTTTGATTATCCAATTCAGTTCTATCCACAACTTCAAAATGCACCAGAATGTCCAATAGATAAGAAGGGTGTTTGCGATTATTATTCAATTGATAGTAAGTTCTATTATTAGGCCGTTCTTTTAATATTTTCATTTATGTATTAAAATATAAATATATACTAGATTTGCTTGCAAGATGATCTTTGAGGGGGATTATGGAAAATTCTGCAAGAAAATTATTGGCCATCATTGGCGTTTTAATTCTATTTATTATTGCGGGTTTGTTTACTACAAACACAACGGTTTTTGCGGATACAGAAGTTTCTTATTTAGCATATAACACAACAACAAAAAAGTTTGAGACACAATCAACAACTACATATACATCGGTAACATCAACTACGGATTTTTCAACGAGTGGTACATATGTTGTCGATGATGATGTCGTTATCGATACAATTGATTGTGGTAGTAGCGATTTAACACTAATTTTGTGCGATGGGAAGACTTTAACTCTTGGCAGGTTGTATTGTCACGATTTAACAATATATGCGCAAGGAGCCGGAACGGGGAAGATTGTAGCTAAAGAAGATATTACTACCGGGAGTTTTATAACATGTGTAAATGATTTTATTATGCATGGTGGAGAAATAACGACAGGGGAACACTCTGTAAACACGATAATTCTTTGTCAGAAAAATGTTACAATTTACAATGCAAAAATTAATGGGACAGCAAATACGGGTATATATTGTTATTATGATTTAACGATAGAAAATGCCGTAATGAATCTTATAATTTCTCAATATGGAATTTATGCGGATGATGATACCTTCGTAATTAATAATGGAACATATAATATTACTGGAACAACTTCGGGCGTTGGGACTGCTTTTATGACTGAGAGCAGTAAAATCGAAATCGACAGGGGAGTATTTAATTTTAATGATATAGGCTGTGGCTTCTATGCAAAAAAAGATATAAGAATTGAGCACGGCAGATTTAATATAACTGCAGCAAACTATGTGTTTTATAGCGACACTGAAAAGATATTTATTAAAGGCACTGGCTTTGTACAATCAGCAAATACGACTGTAGCAGAAGCAGCTAGGACAATAACTGTTTCGTATTCGGATTTGGAATGCATTTGTTTGACTCATAGGGATAATAGAGGAGTATT
The DNA here is from genome assembly GCA_016287155.1 of Clostridia bacterium. Lineage (GTDB taxonomy): Bacteria > Bacillota > Clostridia > Christensenellales > UBA3700 > UBA3700. Next base: position 2,018 of record JAEEWC010000043.1, read on the forward strand.
TCATTCTACTAATAGTAGTTATGGAATGGAAAATATAGAGTATAGGTATAAAGATAGCGCAGATGGAGAATGGTACCAAGCTTCTGGTAAAGGTCCTGGCACTTGGGGTCTACAATATTTAAAAGTAGTGCCCCTATACAACCATATAACGGTATGGGTAGAAGATATGAGCGTTAAGGAAGGGACGGATATTTCTTCAATTGAAATCCCATATGGCTTTGGGTATTATGAAAATAGAGGAGAATCATATTTAGAAACTTATAAAGAAGATTTTGAATTGGCTGCAACAAAGTTTAGAGTAACAGTTAATTGTGATGGCACGACGCCAGGAACTTACGACTATGTATTGAGTTTTGTGCCTGAGTATGAAGGACAAGTTGATGATCATTATATCATTGTATTTGGAGACACAATAGGTCACTTTGTTGTAACAGCAGCACCACCTGCTTCAACTCCAGAACCAGAATCTCCAGCAACACCTGAGCAATCTTCAGAGCAAGCAAATAACACTCCAACTCCGAATGCAGATGTGCCACAAAATGATGCTTTAGATGAGCCTGAACTTAGTGATGAAGATATAGCTGCAATTGAGAAGTTCTGGGAGGAATATGGATGCATTGGATTGGTAGTTGTAATTATTGATGCATTTATGTTATTTGATTTTATCTTTGTAATTTTGTATTTGCTTCAAAACAAAAAGCACCCAGATAGAAAGAGTATAATGGCATCAAAGATCTTAAGATTTATAGGATTAGCATTAGCAATTTTAGCATTAATATTTGCAATAGTAGCAATTATTATCCATCAATGCACATTCTCAACAATAGGCATAGTGTGGTCAGTAATAAATATTGTACTATTTGTTGGATCTTATCTAGTGAAATTCAAAAAGGACGAAATATATGGATAGAGAGAAAGAGATTGTAAAAACTAGCGTTATAGGCATCATAGGAAATGTATTTTTAGTTGCATTTAAAGCTTTCGTAGGATTCATGGCAGGATCAATAGCTATTGTTATGGATGCTGTAAATAATTTCACAGATGCTTTATCTAGCACAATTACAATTGTAGGTACAAAATTAGCAAATAAGCCTGCAGATAAGAAGCATCCATATGGATATGGCAGAATAGAGTATTTAACATCAACTCTAATTGCTAGTTTAATTTTGTTTGCTGGTGCAATGGCGATTTATGAATCTATAAAATCAATAATCGATCATTTCCAAACAGGAGCAATGCCAGAATTTGAGATTTATTCAATCATCATTGTTGCTGCAGCTATTGTTGTAAAATTAGCAATTGGTCTATTCTTCAGAAAGAGAGGTAAAACAATCGATAGTGCTGCACTAAGTGCATCTGGTACTGATGCTATGTTTGATTCTGTTTTATCTACAACAACATTAATTGGCGTAATCGTTGCTAAATATGCAAACGTATATATTGAAGGATATTTAGGTATTTTAATTGGTTGCTTCATCTTAAAGAGCGGCATTGAAGTTATGAGAGAAGCTTTATCTTTAATGATTGGTGAACGTTTCGATAAAGATTACATCATTTCAATTAAGAAAGATATTAATGAAATAGAAGGTGTTTGTGGTTGTTATGATTTAATCCTAAACAACTATGGCCACGATAGAAATATTGGTTCAATTCATATTGGAATCAAAGATAATTTGAATGCTCAACAAATCCAAGCCATTGAAAGAGAAATCGCATCTTTAATGTATTCAAAGTACAATACAATTATGACTGTTGGTATTTATGCAGAGAACCAAGTTGATGAAAAATCTAAAGATGTATTCAAAAGTATATCTGACGCAGTTGCTAAACATCCATATGTTCTACAAACTCATGGATTCTATATTGATGAGGATAAAAAGACTATTCATTTTGACGTTGTAATATCTTTTGACGATAAAGATCCTCAAGCAACTATCCAACAAATTATAGATGATGTAAAAGCTCAAAATGAAGGATATGAAGTATTAGTACAATATGATAAAGATTTTAGTTTGTCAGAATAAGAGGGAATCAAAATGGATATAAATGTTTATTTAAAAAGTTTAGTCGATGTCGATAACACAATCATCATAATCTGTGATTTAAATCATACGATTATCTATATGAACGAAGAAGCAAAAAGAGTTTATGCTCAAAAGGGAATGGACCTAATGGGCAAGAATTTAATGGATTGCCATAACAAATGTTCAGCAAAGAAGATTGAAGAAGTTATAAAGTGGTTCAAAAAAGATAAGAACAATAATAGAGTTCATACATTCTTTAATGAAAAGCAAAATAAAGATGCTTATATGATAGCGCTTAGAGATGAGAATAAAGAATTAATTGGCTATTATGAAAAGCACGAATTTAGAGATAAAGACACTACACCTTTTTATGACATATTTGATTAATAAACAATAATAGAGCAACAAAAAATCCAGGCAGTAAATCCTGGATTTTTTTTGGCGGAGAGTGCGGGGTTTGGCAAGAATCGGCGTTGACTAGGTAATATGCGATGGTATAATAAAAGTGCGTAGAACTAAGTTTTAGTGTGTATTGTATTGAATTTCGAAGATAGTTTAGGATTTTTATAAGTTGCTTGCTCGAAAATCGGGGCAAAGAATGTTTATTGAGGAATGGGGGAAGTATGAATCAAACTAAATTGTTATGGATAATTCTTGTTTTAACTTTTGTGATAGGGGTTTGCGTTTTTGTCGTTTTTATCTCATCTGAAGATGTGGCTTTTGCGGAAGATGATAGCTATAGTATAAAAAAAGAAACATGTGCTGTCGAGGAACTTCAATTGGGGGAGAAAACAAAAAGCGTTGTTAGTATAGTTAATGAATGCAAGTATAATGTTGATGCGGAAATTACTACTATAAAACTAAAATATAATAAAACTGATACTATTTCTAATATAAAGTTTTTTAAACCTAAGAATGACTATGCATATGTAATTCTAAAAGACAATTATTTTAATATTGAAATTCGTAGAGCGTATAAATATGAATTTTTAGAATTGAGTTATTCTTTAATTACGCAAAATGGTAAGATGGTTGATGAAACGCTGTTCCTTTTTGAGAACGAGCAAGGCGTGTTTTTTAGCAATAATTCTTTAATAGATTCAAAGCGACAATGGTTCAGTTATGTCACGATGAATGATTACATTACAATAGAAACTGCGAAAACTATTCAAGAACTAATTGATAACGATAACGAGAAATCGAATATAGAATTATTTAAATATAGCAACAATATTTATAAGCAAAGTCAAAGCACCAGAGGAAGCAAAGATACATTTGTTTCTGGGAAGGTTAAATGGACAACAAGAAATAATAGTATAGTTCCGATTCGCCAAGTGTTAGTAGAAGTATACGATAGGAATTCAGATATCTTTGGGGATGATTGCCTAGGCTCAACTATTACAAATAGCTATGGAAATTATTCAATTACTTTTCAAAACAATGATTCTGCTTTTGATAATGGCGGTAGCGACATATATATAAAAATATATGCGGGAGATGGCAATATTGAGGTCCGTGGTTCTTTTCCTTCAGTGGATCATCAAGAATCAAGATACTCTGTTAATACAAGGGATAGAGCAATAAACGATGTAAAAACTGGATTGTCCTATACAATTGATGAAACTATTACGATGATTGATGAAGATGATGTTTTTAGAGAACGTGCATGTCAAGCAATACAAATATCTCAAGCGTTAGTAGTTGCTCGATCTTACGCATCAGAACAAATGGGGTATCAGCCAAGCTCTGTGGATGTTTGGTATCCATGGAATTCTGCCGGGTGTTATTATGAAGCATTTACACACTCAATATATATCCCATATTTGAAGGGAGACAATAGCTCATATTATTCATATGAATCATGGGACGTGATAATGCATGAATATGGTCACCATATACAATATCAAATTGGTTTAAAAAATATATGGTCAGATATTCAATCTTATATAGAAAATGGTAACACAAGCGCTCATAGTTCATTGACGAACGATGCTGAACGTTATGGGAAAAGTGTTGGGATTAAACTTGCTTGGGCAGAATCTTGGCCGACAATTTTTGGTCTAATTGCACAAAAAGAATATGTGTATTATATTGCTAATATTGATACTGTTCGAGACTCGTCATACACTGCATATAATGATTTGAATTATGATCTCGAAACATCATCAATAAGATTAGGAGAAGCCTGCGAACGCTCTATAATGGCAGTGTTATGGGATTTATATGATTCTCAGAATGAAACAAACGATAAAATAACATTGTCGGCGTCAGATTGGTGGGACCTTACTACTATTAGCGGGACATATACTTTCTTTGATTTTATTCAAAACTTTTATAGTACTCATCCAGAATATATAGATGATGTTGGGCAGAATCTATCGTACTATAAAATGTGTGCAGCCGACTTGTCAATTGATTTAGGAGCTTCGCCAACAGCATGCCCAAATATTTCTTGGACGAATTATTCTGGTTGGACAGGGCACCCTTTAACGACAGCTGTAATTGCATACGATGAAACTGAGACCTTAAGCTGTATCTTAGGGCTAAGCGTCAGCAATACAATTTCGGGGTTATTAGATCAATCGCAATGGAATCATATATTAGCTTGGGAAGGAGCTACTTTTAAAGTAAAAATGTATAGTGCTCAAGGAGATGCTCCAGAAACGGGAAACTATATTTCGAAAACTTATATATTTGCTAAACCGCAGTTTAGTGTAATAGAAAAGCAAGATGGTACATATGAGATTACGGGCACATATTGTAGACTGTCCGATAGTATAAGTATACCAGCGGAATATTTGGGTAAAAATGTAACAAGTATTTCCGATTATGCGTTTAGCGGACAAGTCGGTATTACTTCTGTTGATATACCAACTTCGATTACATCTATCGGTTCGTATGCATTCTACAACTGTACAAATTTAACATCTGTATATTATATGACGGCAGCACATGTAACAAGTGTTGCGGATTATACATTCTATAATTGCCCGATTTCAAGATTGTATTGGCAAAATAATATTATAACAAGCATAGGTTCATATGCTTTTTATGGAAACCATTTGTCGACAATTGATATATCTTCAACCACAACATATGTAGGGGACAATGCATTTGGCAATTCTAGTAATCTAACAATATATAGTGCAGCAGACGACACTCATTGGGCGTCAACTTGGAACTCAGCGAATAGACCATATTTTAAGAATTGTGTATTCTCTTCGGGCGGAGGATATTTGGTTTCGTTTAATAAAACGGACACTAATCCTGGAAACTCTTATTCTGGGACAATTAATAAGCCAACAAGAAATGAATACACATTTGACGTATGGTATGTAAATTCTGACTTTACTGGCGATTACTATACTATGGCAAATATAAACTCAGCCCCAAATGGAATGCTATATGTAAAATGGTATAAGCCATCATCAGGCGGTTCATGTATAACAACAGGCTCTCTAATAACTCTAGCTGATGGTACGCAAACAGCAGTAGAGAATCTAACGGGTAATGAACAATTGTTGGTATGGGATATGTTAAATGGGACATTTACATCAGCCCCAATACTATTCATAGATACTGATCCTACTACAACATATGAAGTAATAACATTAACATTCTCAGATGGAACAACTGTGAATGTAATTGATGAGCATGCTTTCTTTGATACAACTCTAAATAAGTATGTATTCTTACGAAGTGATGCATCTCAATATATAGGGCATTATTTCACGAAACAGATTTTGGATGGAAATAATAATATGATACAGACAACAGTGCAGTTAGTAGAGGTTTCAATTGAAGAACAGATAACTACGGCATATTCACCTGTAACATATGGTCATCTATGTTATTATGTAAATGGTATGTTGTCTATGCCAGGAAATACAGAGAGCTTTATAAACATCTTTGATGTTAATCCAACAACAATGGCATATGATGAGACTGCTATGGTACAAGATATAGCAACATACGGATTATATACATATGAAGAATTTAGTAATATAATACCAATTCCTCAACTAGTATTTGATGCATTTAATGGTCAATATTTAAAAGTAGCAATAGGTAAAGGAATAACAACACTAGAAGAGATACAAGCTCTATTAGATAGATATAGTGTCTTCTTTGAATAGGAGGATATAACTATGAAGTTGAATAAACATCTAATGTTATTAATTATAATTGTATTGATTATTTTATTTGTTGGGCTGATTGGCTGTAAAGACAATAAAATAATTTCTTATGGATTTGGTTTTGAATCTATGCAGGAAGAAATGGCAGATATCTTTATTGCGTACTCAATACAGACGCAAATTAACATAGATGAAGAAATTGTAATAGACATATATTATGGACATATTGCAGTAGAGATGCCGCAAAATATTGGGACGCAATTTGATTTAATTATATATAGCTCAAAGCAAGATTCTAATCGGATAGAAAAAGAAATATCAGGGTTTTACGATAATGAGGAGTATATATGTTCTTTGTCAAGAAAGAGTAAATACTCGAAGAAGTGGGAGATTAATTATTCGCATAAAGAGATTATTGCATTGCCAAGAGATTTGTTCCGCGAAGAAGAAGATGAAATAGTATTGCTTTTAGAGGGCATATCTGAATTAAATGATAAAAGGAGTGCTTGGATTTCTTTTTGTTATAGCAAAAACAATGCAGGAAATATAACAATTAAAAGAGGAGCCAATAGTAATATTAATTATACAAAATAGTTCTTAAAAAAGGTTTTGTTCAAATATAAAAAATACCACTAAATCGATAGTGGTATTTGGGGGTACCCCAATTTTTCGTACCGTGGGTTCGCAACCCACTATTATTTTATTTGTTGTAGACATGATTGTCTATACATAACTGGTGATGTTTTGTTTTTAAGAACAATTCTTTGAGTATTGTAATATTCTATGTATGTA
>JAEEWC010000005.1 GCA_016287155.1 Clostridia bacterium
CTATTCGTATGTATAATTACGGATAAAGTAGTTGCTAGGTTTCTTACCATTAAATATTCTCTTGTGTTTGTTTATTTACTATTTGTTCAAGATTTTCTCAGCCTTATCAACGTCATCAACTCTTAATATGCTGATAGCCTTACCTTCTTGTGATGTAAATGCATATGAATATTCGATGTTAATATTTTCCTTGGCTAACTTCTCTAATAATTCAGAGAACTTACCTGGTTGATCTGGAATCTCGATTCCGATTACATAAGTCTTTTTAGTTGTATATCCTTCATTTGCTAGGATATCGTTTACTAAGCCTGGGTCATCTACGATGATTCTAACAATACCAAAATCTTGTGCATCAGCAACAGATAAGGCTCTTAGATTTACGTTTTTACTTGCGATAAACTTTGTGATTTCGCAAAGCATACCTGGCTTGTTTTCCATAAATATAGATATTTGTTGTAATTTCAACATAATTTCCCCCTTACACTTAGTCTAGTAATTTTCTCTTGTCATGAACTCTAACTGCTTTACCTTCACTTCTTGCAATTGTCTTTGGTGCAACTAAGTGAGTCTTTGGATTAATACCAAGCATTGTCTTTAGAGCTAGAGCTAATTCTTTTTCTTTGTTTGCTACATCTTTAATTGTATCTGAGAATTGTTCACTTGTTAACTCTACATAGATATCAAGTGTATCTGTGTTATTTACTCTATCTACTTCAATTAGGTAGTTTGGAGTATATCCTTGTTCAAGAAGAACTGTTTCGATTTGTGATGGGAATACGTTAACACCACGAATAATTAACATATCGTCACTTCTTCCCATTGGCTTAGACATTCTAATGAATGTTCTTCCGCACTTACACTTTTCTTTATTTAAAACGCAGATATCTCTTGTTCTGTATCTAATTAGTGGGAATGCTTCTTTATCTAAAGAAGTTAATACTAATTCACCCTTTGCGCCATCGCCAAGAACTTCACCAGTATCTGGGTTAATAATTTCAGCGATAAAGTGGTCTTCGTTTAAGTGCATACCAGCTTGGTATTCACATTCATAAGATACACCTGGGCCAGATAATTCTGTTAAACCAAAGATATCATAAGCCTTTAGTCCAAGAGAATTCTCAATATCTTTTCTCATACTTTCTGTCCATGGTTCTGCACCAAAGATACCAGCTTTTAGATTAATATCTTTCTTTGTTAAGCCGTATTCCTTTAGAGCTTCACCAAGGTAAGCTGCATAAGATGGAGTACAACATAAAATTGTAGATTTTAAATCGTGCATGAATTGGATTTGTCTTTCAGTATTTCCTGATGACATTGGAAGTGTCATACATCCAACCTTTCTTGCTCCATCATGAAGGCCCATACCACCAGTAAATAATCCGTATCCATAAGCAACTTGAACTACATCTTCTTTTGAACCGCCAGCAGCAACAATTGCTCTTGCTGTGCAATCTGACCAAAGTTCAAGATCGTTTTCTGTATAATATGCAATAACTCTTTTGCCTGTTGTTCCACTTGTAGAATGGATTCTAACAACATCTTTCTTGTCTACAGCTAATAATCCATCTGGATATTGATCTCTTAAATCTGATTTAGATAAAAATGGTAATTTATATAAATCATCGATTCCGTGGATATCTTCAGGCTTAACACCCTTTTGATCCATTAAATTACGGTAATGAGCTACGTGCTCATATGCATGCTTTACTTGTTTTACAATTTTTTCGTCTTGAATTGCTTTAATCTTCTCACGAGATGCGCACTCAACTTCTTCTTGGAAATATTTCATAAGGCCTCCACCACTGCTTGATAGTTTATCACGCACACGCGCACATAGTCAATATGCGTTTTGTCCAAATAGTTACCGATTTGTCCATTGTTATAAATATATTTATATGGTAATATTTACTATAGTAACGTTTTTAAAAGGTGAGTTATGGCAATTGATAAAAAAGTTCTAAACAAAGGGTTAAAAGAAATTGGTCACGTTAACAACATCATTTCTATTAGATGTAAGTGTCATACCAAAATCGGAAACCTAAAAGCTACATGTATTAGATCTGATGAACCTATTAAGTTCGAAGATTTAGATCATTCAAAATTTGTTCCTATTTTAAAATATCAAAAATGGGCTAAAAAATTCGGATGTGCTTGGTTCCACTTCACAGGAAAAGTTGCAGATAAAGCAAAAGGCAAGCACGTTGTTTGTAGATTGAAATTACAAGGTGAAGGCTTAGTATTCGGAAAAGACGGATATATTATCCAAGGGGTAACACAAGTTCTATCTAAAGGCGATGTATTCCACTCTTTAATCGGTAAGCAAGTTATCGACATCTCAAGAGATGCTGAAGGCGGA
>JAEEWC010000044.1 GCA_016287155.1 Clostridia bacterium
AAAGACTATCTAAACAATAAAGCAAAGAAAGATGTTATTGATGCTATCTTTGCAAAAGCAGCCTTAGCTTTAAAGGCTAGAACAAAATCTGCAGAAGCAAAAAACATCGCAAGAGCAATTAAATCTAACACATCATCACTTGTTGGTAAGCTTGCTGGATGTTCAGGTAAGAAACCAGAATTAAATGAATTATTCATCGTAGAAGGTGACTCAGCCGGTGGTTCAGCAAAGATGGGTAGAGACCCAAAGACTCAAGCTATCTTACCACTAAAGGGTAAACCACTTAACGTTGAAAAATGTAGAGTTGCTGATATCGTAAAAAACGATGAGCTTATATCTTTAATCAACGCTCTTGGTGCTGGTTTTGATAAAGACTTCAATATTAAGAATTTGAAGTTCCATAAGATTATTATCTTAGCCGATGCCGATGAAGATGGTGGCCACATTAGATCAATTCTTTTAACATTCTTCTTTAGATACATGAAAGAATTAATTACAAATGGATGTCTATATGTTGGTATGCCACCACTATATAGAATTACAGATAAAAATGGCGTTAGATATGCATATGATAACATTGAATTACAAAAGCTTTTAGAAACTGCATCTAGAGGCTATACACTAAACAGATATAAAGGTCTTGGTGAAATGAACCCATCTCAACTTTGGGAGACAACAATGGATCCAAAGAGAAGAGCTCTAATGAGAGTAACAATTGAAGATGCTGCTGAAGCAGATCACTTAATTACAACTCTAATGGGTGAAGAAGTTGGCCCAAGAAAAGAATATATCTATGAATATGCTAACTTTAACAAACAAGACGAATTTAAAGACATTATAAAGAAGGGATAGAATATGCCAAGAAAGAAGAACGAGGAACAGATAGAAGATACATCAAAGATGCTTGAATGTACTGTTGAAGAAGTACTTCATAATTCTATGATTCCATTTTCTGAACACGTAATTATGGACAGAGCTATCCCAAGAATTGAGGATGGCTTAAAGCCAGTTCAAAGAAGAATCCTATATACAATGAGCCAACTTGGAATTACTCCAGATAAGCCTTTTGTTAAGAGTGCGAGAGTAGTTGGTGATTGTTTAGGTAAATACCACCCACACGGAGATAGTTCAGTTTACGACGCAATGGTTAGACTTGCTCAATCATTTAACGTTCGTATGCCACTTGTTTCTGGACAAGGTAACTATGGTTCTGTCGATGGTGATGGTGCAGCTGCTATGCGTTATACAGAAGCAAAGCTTGCGCCACTTGCAATGGAACTTTTAAGAGATCTAGACAAAAACACCGTAAAGATGGTTCTAAACTTCGATGATACTCTAGAAGAGCCAGATTTATTACCAGGAAGATTCCCAAACCTACTTGTTAATGGTTCATCAGGTATTGCCGTTGGTATGTCTACAAATATTCCAACACATAACTTAGGAGAAGTTATTGATGGCGTTGTAGCATATATAGATAACAGCAAAATTACTTTAGATGAAATGATGCAATATATTCCAGCACCAGATTTCCCAACTGGAGCCCTAATCATTAAGAGCGAAGGCATTCGTGATGCATATGAAACAGGTAAGGGAAAAGTTATTATGCGTGCTAAAGCTACTATCGAAAAAGATGGAGATAAAGATTGCATCGTAATTACAGAAATTCCATTCCAAGTAAATAAAGCAGAATTATTAAAGAGAATAAATTCTCTAAGAGAAACAAAGAAAGATTTGTACGGTGGTATCCAAGATATCAACGATGAATCAAATAGAGATGGTATTAGATGTGTTATCAAGATTAGAAAGGAAGCTAATGCAAAACGTATCTTAGCTGGTTTATTCAAATCAACACAATTAGAAAGTGCATTCAATGTAAACATGATGGCTATTGCCGATGGTAAGCCAGAACAATTATCTTTACTTGGATACATATCTAGATATGTAGAATTCCAAAGAGAAGTAATCTTTAAGCGTAGTGAATACGACTTAACAGCTGCTTCAAATAGAGCTCATATTTTGGAAGGTTTATTAATTGCCGTAAACAACATTAGACGTGTTGTAGATATAGTTTTATCTTCTCCAACGTATGAAGAATCTAAAGAAACTCTAAGAAAGGAATTCAATCTAACAGATAAGCAAGCAACAGCTGTATTAGATATCCCTCTAAAGAGATTGAATAGATTAGATGTTCATAAGATGGAAGAAGAACTTGCTGAATTAAAGAAGAAGATTGCTGAATTACAATCAATTCTTGAATCTAAAAAGAAGCAATTAAATATCGTTAAGAAAGAACTTCTTGAAATCAAGGCTAAATATGCAAATCCAAGATTAACTCAAATCGTAGATGAATCAGAACATCCACAAATGATTAAAGCCGAAGAAATCATTGAAGCTCACCTAGTTTCTGGATATGTTCTTCTAAACTATCAAGGAACTTTAAGATTCTTAACAGATAAGTCTTATAAGATGGCTACAAAGAATATCGTTAACTGTTCAGTTAATGAATTAGTAAAAACTGCCATCAAGGTTAATGGAGACGAAAAGCTTATCGCCTTCACAAAGAATGGCCAAGCATGTGTATTTAGCGTAGATATGCTAACAGAAGATAAGTGGAAGTCAAAGGGCACAATGATTAACAAGCTTGGCAAACTTGATTCAGATGATGCTATTGTTGCTTTATTTAGCGAAGCTCAATTAAAGGGCAAGTCTCTATACTTTGCAACAAAAAATGGTATGATCAAGAAGACTCAAGCTGAAGAATATCCTATGGATAAGAAGAACACAGCTCCAGCTATCATCCTAAAAGATGACGAAGTAATCTCTGTTGAAATAGTTGATGATAAGGCTGAATATATCTTATTTGTAACAGAACTTGGTAATGTTCTAAATGCTTATGCTGATGTTCCAGAACAAGGTAGAAGATCTGCAGGTGTTAAGGGCATTAAGTTAAACGAAAAGGATAAGGTAAAGTATGTAGCTCAAAACTACAATGAAGGCGAAATTGTTGTAATCTTAGCATCAGGTATTGCAAAGCGTGTTATCTTGCCAACAATTGAACCAAAGAATAGATATGGAAAGGGCGTAACACTTTGCGATGTTAACAAGCCAAAAGAATTAGCATTCGTATCTTTAGTTACAAATCCATATGACTTTGCTATATTCTTCGTAGATGGCGATATAGTAGCAGTAAATACAGATGATGTAGATATTGAAGCTAGAACATCAAAGGGTAAGAACCTTCTAAAGAAAGTCGCGAAGAAGAAATACGAGTCCGTGATTTATGCGGTATACGCACATAATTTAATATAGAATATATTAAGCGTGGTAATAAATAGTTATCGCGCTTAATTTTTTTTTGACTTTTAAAACATTTCCTTTATTATTAATATATATAATAATTATGAGTAAAAGCTTTTAAGTGCTATAATATTAGAGCGTATGATAAAAAGAATCTTTGTAGAGAAGAAGTCTGAATATTCTGATGTTTATAAAAGAGTAAAACACATCTTTGAACATCTTAGTATCAAATTTGAAGATTTTAGACAATTTGTTAGATATGATATTGATAACATGTCTGACTATATTTTTGATATTGCAAAGACAACAATTTTCTCTGATCCATCAACTGAAATCGTATATGATAAATTCCCAGTAGGCAAGAACTACCAAACTATCGTAGTTGAATCAGTAGATAGTGCATACAATAATAAACTTGCAGATATTTATTCAAATCTTATTTTCTTATCTGATGATAGACCAATTGTTAAAGCAGCAACTATCTATGCTATAAGCGGTATTAGCGATGAACAAATAGCAATTCTAAAAGATTATCTAATTAATAAGCGTTTCACAAAAGAAGGTTCTATGCTTATGCCTACAACTCTTGAAGAGGAAGAAGAGCAAGTAGATGAACAATATAACGTTGAAGGCTTCATTACTTATGATTCAAATGCGCTAAAGCAATTTATCGTAGATAACAATCTTCAAATGGATTATGAAGATTTGGTAGATATTCAAGATTATTTCAAAGAAGAAAAGAGAGATCCATTCAACCTTGAAATAAAAGTATTAGATACTTATCTATCTGGAAGAGTTAGACATACTACATTCAATACAAAACTTACAAAGATAGACATTAAATCAGAAAATCCACATATTGAAAAGGCATATTCTTTATATAAGAAGTTAAAAGAGAAAGAAGAATCAAAGACAATGTCTTTAATGGATATTGCTACAATCTCTAAAAGAACTCAATTTGCAAAAGGCAAATTAAAGGAAGTTGAACAAAGCGAAGAAGATCACTGCGCAACTATTGGCGTTAATGTAGATGTTAATGGCAAGAACGAAAAGTGGTGGGTTTCATTTAAGAACGAAACAGATAATACTCAAACAGAACAAGAACCATTCTCAGGCGCTTCAACTTGTATAGAAGGCGTTTTAAAAGATTTAATCGCAGAAAGAGCTTATGCTTATCAAGGCATTAGAATTTCAGGAAACTCTGATCCAAGAATTAAGGATAGTGAAATAAAGACAAAGCATTCACCATACAATATTTCTAGATTATCTTCAAAGGGTGCAGCCGCTGCTGCTAACCACTTTGGATTACCAATTAGTATGGTTAAGGAATTATATCACAAAGGATATAGAGCAAAGCATTTAGAGTGTGCTTTTGTTGTTGGCGCTGCAAAACAAGATAACGTTATTAGAGCAAAAGAAGCAAAAGATGATGTTATTGTAATTGTTGGGGCAAGAACAAATAATGAAATTAAAATTAGAAAGGGCGATCCTTTAACTCTAAAGAAAATCCAAAGATTATGTACAAATGAAGATGCAACAAAGCTAATCAAGAAAGCATACGATATTGGCGTTGGTGGTATTGCTTGTGCATTAACTGAAATGATTGATTTAGGGGTTGATTTAAATCTTGAATATGTTCCAACTACAACAGATAATATAACAGGGGAAGAGATTGCAGTATCAGAAACTCAAAATAGAGTTTTAGTTCTTCTAGCAAAAGATGATGTAGCTAAATTTATCGCGCTTGCAAATGATGAAAACTTAGAAGCAGTTGCTATTGCTACAATTACAACAACAAGAAGAATTAGAATGTATTACGATAACAAGTGCTTACTTGATATTAAGAAGAGTTTCTTTAAAGAAAATACAAAGATTAATGCAAAGGCAGCTGCAGAGATTTGCGATCCAAATGCATATGATTTTATAGATAAGCCAACTATTACCACTATGAATCTATTTGAAGATGGTAAGTTCAAGTCAGCGCTTTTAAATGAACTAAAGAGATTAGAAGTTTGCTCTCAAAAGGGATTAAACGAATTATATGATTTCTCAATTGGTTCTTGTGCTGTGCTTGCTCAACATGGTGGTAGATATCAATTAACACCAACTATTGCATCTGTACAAAAGCTTCCAGTATTTGGTAATTCAGATACAGCGACAGCAGTAACTTATGGATGCATTCCAAATCTATTAGAAAAATCACCATTCTTAGGTGCTATATATTCAATCGTCTTA
>JAEEWC010000045.1 GCA_016287155.1 Clostridia bacterium
ATCCAAAGCAATCTTGTAAACATCATCTTTAAGTAGCTTATTTGATTTAGCTACTTTTTTTATTGCTTCTTTCTTATCTACGCCTGATTGAATCAATTCTTTTAATTGCTCTTCAATTGACATTGTTGGGGCTTCTTCTACATCCTCACCTTTATCTACAATAAGAACATATTCGCCTTTTGGATCATTGATTTGAGCATCTTCTAAATTCATCCTAATTGAACTTTCATGTATCTTAGTTAGTTCTTTAACCACATACACTACTCTATTACCTAATACCTTATATAGATATGCAAGATCTTTATTGATATCATATGGAGAAGAATAGATAACAAGGGCTGTCTTTACCTTCTTGAATGAAGATATTAATTCGTCTCTTTCCCTGTTTTTAGTAGGCATAAAACCTATAAAAGTGAATACAGGCGTTAAAATTCCGCTCAATGCTATTGCTGAAGTTACTGCTGTTGGGCCTGGAACTACTTCAACTTCATAGCCTCTAGATATTAATCCATCGACTAAAATTGCGCCTGGATCTGAGATAGCTGGCATACCTGCATCAGTGATTAGAGCTACGTTTTTATCTTCTTTTAGAAAGCTCTCAATCTTATCTATTGATTCTTTTTCATTGAATTTATGACAAGCGATTAGCTTGCTTTTAATATCGTAATAATTTAGTAGTCCAATAGAGTGTCTAGTATCTTCGCATGCAATGACATCTACCATTTTAAGCGTATCAATAGCACGAAGAGTTATATCTCCTAGATTACCTATTGGAGTTCCTACTAAATACAATTTTGCCATTAATCTTTAACTACCTTAAATCCATCCTTGCTATCTAAGATGCTATATCCCTTTTCTTTGATTTCATTTCTTAGGGCATCTGCTGTAGCAAAATCTTTAGCCTTCTTAGCATCGAATCTCTTTTGAGCTAGATCAAGAATATCTTGTGGGATATCTTTATTAACTTCGCCTTCAGGCTCTTTTGCCTCATTTAGACTCAATCCGAATACCTTATCGAAATCTAATGCAAGATTATATAAATCTTTGCTCTTTGGCTCTTTTAACATTGTCCATAGAACGCCAAGAGCTAGAGGAAGATTTAAATCATCGTTAATTGCATCTTCGAAATCTTTCTTATATTTATCTAATACTTCTTGAGATGTTGGAGCATTAGACATCTTGTGTTGATATAAACTTGCAAGTAATCTTTCATAAGATACCTTAGCAGCATCCATACCTTCGAATGTGAAGTTTAACTTCTTTCTATAGTGTGCATTTAAGCAGAAGTATCTAAATACTAATGCACTATATCCCATCTCTTCTAATTGAGAGATTGTATATGTGTTTCCTAAACTCTTAGACATCTTACCATTGTTAACTAGCATGAATTCACCATGTACCCAATAGTTAACTGTCTTCTTGCCTTCTAGAGCTTCGCTTTGTGCGATTTCGTTTTCGTGGTGAACTGGAATATGGTCTACACCACCAGTGTGGATATCAAAAACGTCACCAAGATACTTCTTGCTCATTGTTGAACATTCGATATGCCAACCTGGATATCCCATTCCCCATGGGCTTGGCCATTGCATGATATGTTCTGGTTCAGCTTTCTTCCATAGAGCGAAATCATATGGGTTGTGCTTTTGGCTATTTACTTCTACTCTAGCACCAGCTTGTTGATCTTCTAGATTTAATCTAGATAACTTACCATAGCTTGGGAACTTATCGATATCGAAATAAATACCATCATCAATTTCATATCCATATCCTTTTTCTTGTAGGGCCTTAACATATTCAATCATATCTGCAATATGTTCTGTAGCCTTAGCAATGATTTCTGGTTTTCCAATATTTAATTTTGCTAAATCTTTAAAGAACACATCTGTATAGAATGCAGCGATTTCCCATGGAGTCTTCTTCTGTTCTCTTGAAGCCTTCTCCATCTTATCTTCGCCATCATCTCCATCAGATAGTAAGTGACCAACGTCAGTGATGTTCATTACACCTTTAATCTTATATCCATCATACTTTAGAGTTCTTCTAAAGATATCCATGAAGATATATGTTCTCATATTACCAATATGAGCGTAGCTGTATACTGTAGGTCCGCAGCTATACATTCTTACTGCCTTTTGATCGATTGGTACAAATTCTTCCTTCTTTCTTGATAATGTGTTATAAATCTTTAACATTTTATTTATCCTCTTTTGTTTCTTCAATATTTTCTTCGTTTTCCATAACAATAGAATATTTGCATGATTGGATATGCAAAGCTTCTTCTAATTTTTCAATTCTCTTATTTAATCTTGCAAACTCTTCTAAGATAGGGTCTGGCAAGTGTTGATCTAATTCATTTGTTCTAATGTTGTTTTGCTTAACAACTCTACCTGGAACACCAACAACTGTTGAATGTGGTGGAACATCTCTAATAACTACACTACCTGCACCGATTTTTGAATCGTGACCAACAGTGATGTTACCTAAAACCTTAGCACCAGATGAAATCATAACGTTATCTTCAATAGTTGGGTGACGCTTTCCGGTTTCTTTACCTGTACCACCAAGAGTCACTCCTTGATATAGTAAAACGTTTGAACCAATGATTGTAGTTTCACCAATTACAACGCCAACACCGTGGTCAATAAATACACCGCCTGCAATTTGTGCACCTGGGTGAATATCTATACCATATTTTCTTCTTGAGCCTGCAGATATAATAGTTGCTATTGTTTTCATATGGTGAGTATAGAACCAATGTGCGATTCTATATCTAAATATTGCTTTAAAGCCACCATAAGTAAAGAACACCTCAGACTTTGATCTTGCGGCTGGGTCCTTCTCCATAGCTACTTGTAAATCCATTGCTATTTTATTCATACTTTCCTCTTTCCCGTTTTTTGCAATAAAAAAACGAGATGCTCTTTGTCAAAGACGAGTATCTCGTGGTTCCACTTTGCTTCAGATAGTTTCCTATCCCTCATTTATCTTTTTCGCAGATTCACGTGTGGCATTTCCTCCACCAGCAACCCAATCGCACTTTCTTTTATACCTATCTAAATAGCTCTCAGCCGGTGACTATTTTTCTCTTTAAGATATGTCTAAAATACTCTTATTAGGTTATAGCCTTATAATTTTATGTATTCTTATTATATTTATATATTTTAATTTTTGTCAACCAAATCGACCTATAGGTGGATTTTG
>JAEEWC010000046.1 GCA_016287155.1 Clostridia bacterium
AGCGTAGGCTTCAAGCAAAAACAAGACATTTTAAATTTAATTGGAGATTAATATGTACGACATTCTAATTGTAGGCGCAGGCCCTGCAGGATTAACAGCAGCTATATATGCAAGAAGAGCATCAAAGAGTGTATTGGTTTTGGAAGCTAAATCTTATGGTGGACAAATCATCAATACTCCAGATATTGAAAACTATCCAGTAGCAGCTCATATATCAGGTTTCGATTTCGCAACAAAGATCTATGAACAAGCAACAGCTCTTGGCGCTGAGGTAGTATATGAAAAAGCCGTTGAAATTATCGATCATGGTAATGAGAAGGAAGTAAAGACTGAAAATAATTCATATAAGGCAAAAGCTATTATCATTGCCACTGGTTCTGAGAATAGAAAACTTGGTGTTGATGGCGAAGATGAATTAGTAGGAAGAGGTATTTCATATTGTGCAACTTGCGATGGCGCTTTCTATAGAAAGAAGAATGTAGCGGTTGTTGGTGGCGGCAATACAGCGCTTGAAGATGCTTTATATCTAGCAGATATTGCAGAGAAGGTATATCTAATCCATAGACGTGATGAATTTAGAGGAGAAGATGCCAACGTTAAAGCATTAAAGGCAAGAGGAAATGTTGAATTTGTATTAAATAGCCAAGTTATAAAGTTAAATGCACAAAAGCGATTAGAGAGCATTGATGTGCAAAACAAGAATGGCGAAATTAGAAATATTGAAGTAAACGGTTTATTCGTAGCTGTAGGAAGAATTCCAGAAAACCAAAACTTCGCAAAGGTAGTTAATTTGGATAGTGCTGGCTACATTATTGCAGGTGAGGATTGTGTAACAAATGCAAAGGGAATCTTCGTAGCTGGGGATAATAGAGTAAAAAACGTAAGGCAATTAGTAACGGCAACTGCCGACGGAGCCGTAGCGGTATCAGAAGCGGTGAAGTATATTAATAGCTTAGCATAATAAACTCCTTTCACATTTTTTATAAAGTAAGAGGCGATGTGTCGCCTCTTTACTTTATGTAATCTTCTAATAATCCCGCTAAATTCTCCTGGTACTCAGCCTCTTCTTTCTGAACCTGAGCCCTATATTTTATAAGATCCTCATAAGGAATAATTCTTGATGATAAGAATTCTAAATTATCTACAGCTTTTTGTGTCTTTAGAGTAACTTGCTCGTATTGTGGACCAACGCATAAAATCTCAAGCGCCTTTTTAGAATCGATAAGCCCTGATGTTAATATTCCCCAAGTATCGTATATGGTATCGTTTGCTATAGGACCAATAATAACGTCATAATCGCTTAAATAATCTCCTTTAAAGTTTCTATTTGAAAATATATAATCGAACCATTCTTTGTCCCTTTTAAAGCGTTTAATCTTAAGATTAGTCTCATCTAATTCATAAGAATTGAAATATGTGCTTTCTGTTTTTCGTTTCTTTGCCCACTTTTCAGAAAAGTCCTTATTTGATGAAGTGTAGAAGCCTTGACCAAAGTCTGCGTTTGATCTACCAATCTTAATATCCGGATTTTTTATTTCAGAAAAACCAACATGATATAAAAGCATAATTACTCCTTAGTATTTCTATTATACCAAATCGTATGTATAATAGTTTTAGTATGGCAAAAGATGTATTAGAAACAAAAAGATTAATATTAAGACATTGGAAAGGAGAAGATGCGGAAAGTTTATATAAATACGCATCTAACCCTGATATTGGCCCAATTGCAGGTTGGCCAGTACATCAATCTATTCAAGATAGTATAGGTGTAATCAAAAATGTTTTCGCTAAGCCATATACATATTCTGTAGTTTTAAAAGAAACAAATGAGCCAATTGGATGTATTAATTTGATGATAGGCAAAGAGAGTAATTTAAAATTGCCAGATAATGAAGGCGAGATTGGATATTGGATAGGTGTTCCATATTGGGGACAAGGATTAATCCCAGAAGCTGCAAAAGAAATAATTAGATTTGCATTTGAAGTATTAAAACTTCAAAAGCTTTGGTGCGGCTATTTTGTTGGTAATGATAAATCTAAGCGCGTTTCAGAGAAGTGTGGATTTAGATTTGCTGAAACAAAGAAAGATGTTTCATGTGCTATTCAAGGGTTATTGAGAGATGAACATATAACTTCGTTATCATATGCGGAGTGGAGTGCTATTAAATAAGATATTTAATTTTTGTCTCAATAGTGCTAATATATAGACGTTGAGGTGTTTAAAATGTTTAATAAATCAGATATATCAAGAAATGAGTTTCAATTATTTGGTTCACAAGCAAAACAAGGATACGATTGGTGGTGGCATTCTTTTACTGCCAT
>JAEEWC010000047.1 GCA_016287155.1 Clostridia bacterium
AACAGTAAGTGAACTCATTGGCTCTTTGTTTAACAATCTTAGCGTTGCATGTAGGATTTGATCCTCAGTTTTCTTAATTCTTCTATCCATATATGATACATTTTCCTTAAAAGTGTCTTTTATTGGACATAATTATACAATCTGTAGCGAAAAAATGCAATGAAATACGCTCGTATGTATGTATAATAACAATTGTTAATAAAAAATAAGAAGGTAACTAAACATGGCTATATACATATATACAGATACAATCGCAGACTTCTCAGAAGATCTAGCACAAAATTTTACAGACTTTGAAACACTACCATTATCTTATTCATTAGATGATGACAATTATGACAATATTGATAGAAAACTTTCAATTCAAGAATTCTATAGAAGAGTAGAAGCTGGCGCAAAGACAGCTACAGCTATGACATCAACATTCTACGTTGAAGAAAGATTAACAAAAGCACTTGAAGAAGGCAAAGACGTTTTAGCACTATGCGCTTCATCAAAGATTTCTGGCCAATATGGCGGCGTTAAGAGCGTTGTTGAATCTCTTAAGGTAAAATATCCAAAAAGAAGAATTGAAGCAGTAGATACAATGTTAGCATCAGGCGGACAAGCTCTACATTGCTACAAGGTATTAAAGATGAGAGATGCTGGCGCTACATATGATGAATTATTAAAATATGCTCAAGAACAAAGAGCATTTGTTGGTTCATATTTCACATGTTCAGATTTAAAGCACTTAGCAAGACTTGGACGTTGTTCAGCCGCTGCAGCTTTCGTTGGAACAATTCTAAAGATGATGCCAGTTATGTACGTTAACCCAATTGGAGAATTGATCGTTTTGAAGAAAGTTATCTCTAGAAAGAAGGCTATGAAGGCAATGTTAGATAAATTAGATGAAAAATTCTCAGCAGATGCTAAAGACGATAAAGTATTCGTAACACACGCTAACTGTATTGATGATGCTTTAGTTTTAAAGAACTATATTGAACAAAAGTATGGAGTAGGAGTTATCCTTTCTGATATAGGACCAGTTGTTGGTGGACATACATCTTCAGGATGCTTAACAGTATTCTTCTCTACAAAAGATAGAACAGACGCTGAAGACCCAAGAACTTATCAAGTAACATATTAATTATAATTCGAAACCAATAGATGAAAGTGGATTTAGGTCCACTTTTTTCTTGCAAAGGTCAATTGCTCATGTTAAAGATGTTATTACAAAACAAGTAAGACTATTTTGTCCCCAATTGTAAAATTACGATTGCAAGTTTCTGAATCGCCATATATAATATAAGTACGAGGTGAGAAATCACTTTGGGTTGGTCGAAAGATCTGGCCCACCGCGCGCAGGGAATATCCCTGCATTTTTTTATCGAATAATATGAAAGAATTAAGTATATTTGTTGATGAATCCGGAGATTTTGATGTAGAAAGTAAGCATTCGCCTTATTATGTTTTTTCGCTAGTTTTTCATAATCAATCAAAAAGTATTAAAAATGAAATTGATATATTAAATTCAAAAATTGCATATTTAGGATTTGAGAACCATGCAATCCATACGGAACCATTAATTAGGAAAGAATCGCCATATCAGAATGAAACATGGGAAAAAAGAAGAAAGATATTCTATTCTTTATATTTGTTTGCTTGGAAATGTCCAATAAAAATTCATAGTTTTATTTATAAGAAAAGAGAGTATAAAAACAAAAATAGTTTAGTGTCTATGATGGCAAGAGATCTTTCTGCTTTTATTAGAGATAATTTAGAAATGTTTAATTCTTTTGATAAAGTAAAGGTATATTATGATAATGGTCAAAATGAGATAAGCAATATATTGAATGTAAGTTTAAATTCATTTTTACAAAATGTTGAGATAGCAAATGTTAAGCCTAAGAATTATAAATTATTTCAAGTAGCAGATTTTGTATGCACTATAGAATTGTTGAATATTAAAAATGAAGCGAAAACATTAAGCAAATCAGAAAAAGGATTTTTTGCTACTAAAGATTTAAAAACATATATTAAAGCAATTCATAACAAACGCATTTAGTTAAAGTTTTCCAATGTATAGAAAAAAGGGACTCAATTGAGTCCCTTAATTCACTTTTTGATGTTCTATTTATTAGCAATTTAATAAACAGAAAATATCCTTCTTTAGAATCATAAATACGATATCTAAAATCCAGATGATGTTCCAACCTAAAAGAAGACGTAGAATTGCAGCAATGATGCAGCCATCTTGAATTCTCTTAATGATTCCGAAGATGAAATCTGTTATTGGAATGATTGTTAAGATTAAACTTACGATGTAGCTTAGTCCGAAATAAGCCTTTTGTTTCTTTGCCATAGAATGTACCTCCAATAATTTTCCTACTAAAAAAAGTTTATCACATAATAAAT
>JAEEWC010000048.1 GCA_016287155.1 Clostridia bacterium
CAAGTCCCATACCTGTATCTACGTTCTTTTGCTTTAATTGTTCGAACTTACCTTCTGGAGTTCTGAAGAATTCCATAAATACGTTGTTCCAAATTTCTACCCACTTAGCTGGGTCATTACCTGGGTTTGAATTTTCACAAGATGGTGCAATACCTGTATCTACGAAAATTTCTGTATCACTACCACATGGACCTGTAGGACCAGCGTACCACCAGTTATTTTCCTTTGGTAAATAACAAATATTCTTAATTCCTAAATCTGCCCATGTTTGAGCTGCAAAGTTGTCTCTTGGACAATCTTCATCCCCAGCGAAAACTGTAACAGCTAATTTATCTACAGGGATTTCTAAAACCTCTGTTAAGAATTTGAATGAGAATGTTATTGATTCTTTCTTGAAATAATCTCCAAGTGACCAGTTTCCTAACATTTCAAAGAATGTACAGTGAGTATTATCACCAACTTCATCAATATCTCCAGTTCTTACGCACTTTTGAACGTCTGTTAATCTTGTACCATCTGGGTGCTTTTGACCTAGAAGATAAGGTACAAGTGGGTGCATACCAGCTGTTGTGAACAAAACAGATGGGTCATTTTCTGGGATTAATGAAGCAGAAGGAATAATCTTGTGTCCTTGAGATTCAAAAAACTTTAAGTATTTTTCTCTTAATTCATATGATTTAAGTTCTTTCATATCTAACTCCGATTTTTATAATTCTTAATCATTATAGGCGCGTTATTTATAAAAGACAAGAAAAATGCGCCTTATTTATCTTGCCTTATTTAGTTTTAAAAATTGAAAATTTTTCTTAAAACCACATATTGAATTGCTGACTTTGCTTTTCTTAGAGCAACTTCAGATTTAATTGGCAACATTGTTGGTACTAATTCATATGCTTTTGTTTGAGATAAATCGCGTGGGTGATATTTACCATCTTTTAGCATTGATTCATTTGGATCCATAGCAAGATATAACTTTAGTGTCTTTCCGCCAAGTGCAACTTTACCTAAGACCTCTTTTTGATGTCTAAATGTTACACAACGTAGACTTGTTCTTGCTTTAACTCCTGGATTTTCAGTAAATGTTTTTTCAACTTCTTTGTAATAGTTCTTAGTTTCTGCATCCATTTCATCTAATCTTTGTGCGAAACTTTTTCTAGGTTCGTATGTCATAAATCTCTCCATATCCTATAAAAACTTATCATTTTATGTGTCTATTAGTCAACATTTTTTGCGCATATGTGTTAAATAATGTATAAAATAGCATAAATAAAAACAAGACCCCGTTTGGAGTCTTGCCTATTCACAATTTTTGATTAATACAATGTGTATTCTGGATACATTAAGTGGATGTAATCAACGATATCTTCTCTCTTTCCCTTGTATGGCCCTGGAGCTTCCATCTTTGTTGAAACAGTAGCTGTTGCCCATAGCAAAGCTTTCTCCATTGATTCGTTTTGTCTTTCTGTAATGTATGCTGCAAATGTTGTATCGCCTCTGCCTGATCTACCAGATAAATTTCTAGCTCTAATTGGGCAAGTAGCGAACTTGTTTCCATCATATGCTAACACTTCAGTGTTATGTGTGATTACAACCTCTTTAGCGCCCCAAGAATGCAATAACTTTGCTGCTTCCTTTCTATCTGTCAATCCAGTTAGAATTTCAGCCTCTGCAGCGTCTGTTTTTAGATAGTCGATATATGGAAGGATTTCCTTCTTTTCGCTCCAATCTTCAAAATACATTTCGCCTGTTTCTCTATTTGCATGACGAAGTAGCGCTTGAACATCTACTGCTACCTTACCTCTCTTTGAAGCCCACTTAATAATTTCGCCATCGAAATCTCCGTAGATTAGACCTGCGAAATGATAAATGTTTGTATCGAAATCTTTAATATCTTCGATTTTGAAAGAATCACCTTGTCCAATACATGTACAAGTACGTCTTTCTTTATCTGCTGTATGATATTTGTTTCTAATTGATGTAGATTCTGAAGATGGGATGTAATAAATATCATCCTTGTCAATTACAAAAGCACTCAATCTATCTTTATCTTGAGGAGCAACTTTTGTAACAACAGCTACTTTATATCCACCAGCATATGCTGCTGCTGAAGAATAAATAACTGCGCCACCAACTTCGATAATTTGATTATCTTGATAATCAATATTGTAATCTAATGAAATATGTCCAATTGTTAATGTGTCGTATCTTTTCATATTATCCTCTTAAATCCTATACATTATATCATAGCTCTTGTGTAATCTAAAACAAAGTTGCCACATAGTTTAGAATTATCTAGATTTTGATCAATGCTACCAGCATGAGCATCTAATACATCTTCGAATGTTACATTATATG
>JAEEWC010000049.1 GCA_016287155.1 Clostridia bacterium
CGTAATCCAAAATATCTTCCATAGGTTCACCATTAAAACCAAGGATTTCATCCCCAATTTCAACACCCATTTCAAGCAATATTGAATTATCGTCTATTCCTACGATTTTAGCCATTATTTACTCTTCTTCTTTTTAGGTTTTTCATCTTCAACTGGCTTATCTTCGATAATTGGTTTATCTTCAATAACAGGTTTATCTTCCAACTTTTCAGCCATTTGTTTTGCTCTCTTTGCTGCACGTTGAGCTTTTTTCGTTTGAGCATCTGTTGAAACTAAAGATAAGATGTAATCACCATATTCTTTTGCTCTATCTTGTGGTTGTGGCTTAATATTCAAAGCTGTACCATCTGGGTTTTGCTTTTTGATTAAAGACATAACAGCTGGAACTAAGTGAGATGTCTTTTCACCGATGAATGCATAACCATTTGTAGATAGATATGTAAAGTTACCTTCTTCTAACATATTCGCAGCCTTTAGAAGAACAACTGGAATACCACGTGAACTTGCTTCGTATGTTATAGCTGCTGTTGGAGATGTAACTACGACATCAATAATTGAATATATCTTTGCCATATCATCGACTTCGTCAATCATATATACATTTGTCGAAATCTTTGCAGCCTTTATGTAAGACTTAATAAATGAATGAATATTTTGTGAATCATTTGCGAACACGAACATATTCATATCGTTTGTATATGGAGCTAGAGTTTTGAAAGCATCAATAACTCTTGAGCATCCGCATCTTCCAGATACTATCATGACATTTGGCAATTCCTTGTTTTGAACACCAAAATATTCAAGCATCTTAGCTCTATCATATTTCTTTGTAATTGCTGTGTTGATTGGTGTTCCAAGTACTTGGATGTTTTCTTCTTTAATTCCAAATGTAGTAAGTGTTTGCTTAATACCTGTATTTTGAACTAAGAATTTATCTACACCGCTATTGATTAAGCCTCTATTTGTACAATAGTCTGTAATTGCTACGCAAATTTGCATAGACATGCCTAATCTTTCTCTAGCCTTTAGTGACTTTTCAAGAGATACTGGAGTTGTACAAATTACTACGTCAGGGTTAAAACGTAGGAAAATGTTATCTACCTTTCTAAAACGAGTCTTTAGATTCTTGAAAGATTCTTCCTTTTCTGGATCAACTGCAACTGCTTTAGATTCTGCTTCTGTTTCTTTAGCATTCTTTGAAGTCTTGTTCTTGAACTTTTCGTTGTATTGATATGAGATGTAGCCACAGAAACGATTAACGCTTGGCATATTTCTCATAGAGAACTTGTATAGTCCATCTTTGAACTTTCTTGAACCAATTGAAGTATATTGGCTTTCGTTAATCAAAAGCACAGATACTTGGTCCGCTATTGAGTTATAGTATTCTTCAAGCGCATAAGCAACTTGATCGCAATAGCCTTTTGAGTAGAAAACTACGACTGTTTTTTTCATTATTTAACCCTCTTTCTTAAAATATCTCTTTCTGTAAGACGCATATCAGTCTTAATGTATACTTTTTGTTGTACAAGCTTAACATCGTCGATTTCATTTCCCTTTTCATCGAACATTTGATCAAGCTTTAATTCTTTATTCCAATACTCATCGTTGTTAGATAAGATTTCTAAAACATCTCCCTTTTTGAATCTGTTTCTCATCTCTACAATAAGCATTCCTTTTTCATCATCATATCCTCTAACTTCAGCTACGAATTCATAATCGCACTTTGGTTGAGATGTTTCTAAACATACTGAATCGTGTTCTCCAAAATAGAATCCAGTTGTATAGTCTCTATGACTATTTTTAAATAATTCATCAATAAGCGCTTGGCTTGGCTTATAGTTCTTAGGATCTTTGTAGTATAAATCGATTGCCTTTCTATAGGCGTTAATAACACTTGCTACATAGTAAGGTGATTTCATTCTTCCTTCAACTTTGAAAGAATAAACGCCAGCTTCGATTAATTTATCAATATGCTCAATCATATTTAAATCTTTGCTGTTTAGAATATATGTTCCTTTTTCATCTTCGCCAATTGTTAGAGGGCTTCCCTTTCTATTTTTCTCATAGAATTCAAATTCCCATCTACAAGCTTGAACGCAATCGCCTCTATTTGAACTTCTTCCTGTCAATGCATTTGAAAGTAAGCATCTACCGCTGTATGAAATACACATAGCACCATGAACAAACGCTTCAATTTCAACATCATCTGGTAAGAATTCACGAATTCCCTTTATATCTTCAAGTTTTGTTTCACGAGCAAGAACTATTCTCTTTACACCATTGTCTGCCCAGAATTTTGCAGAATACTTGTTTGTTGTATTTGCTTGAGTAGATAAATGGATTTCTAAAGATGGAGCAACTTCTTTGCATACACAAATAACGCCAGGGTCAGATACGATAACAGCATCTACCTTTGCATTTTGCAAGAATACGAAATATTTCTTCAATTCTTCAAAATCATCATTGAATGCAAAAATATTTACAGCAACGTAAATCTTCTTACCTGCTTTATGTGTATAATCTACGGCTTCTAATAACTCTTCTTCACCAAAGTTTTTAGCGTTTGCTCTTAAAGAGAAAGAACTTCCTCCTACATAGACAGCATCTGCGCCAAAGTGAATTGCCGTTTTTAATTTGTTTAAATCTCCAGCTGGTGCTAATAATTCAATCATTTCTTCCTTATTATGGCAATGCCATTTCCTTCCTGTATTAGTGTTACATCTAAATCGTCTCTATTTTCGATGTCTGCTAAAAACTCTCTTAGATGTCTTACAATTGTTCTATGTTTATGTATTACATATTCATCGCCCTTTACAAGACCGAAGAATAATACATCATCTGCAAGTATAATTCCGCCACTTTTAACGTTGTTTATAACAACATTTAGATGTTCAAGATATCTTGACTTTGGGCCATCAAGAAAAACAAAATCATAGATTTTATCTTTAATGACATCCTTTAGAATTACATTTGCATCTCCAAGATAAGCATCTACTCTATCCGAAATATTTTGCGCCTTCCAAACAGATTTTGCTACCTCTTGTCTTTCTTTATCTAATTCGATTGTGTCAATGTGCGCATCAGAATTCAAAAGCATAATACTTGATGAATATCCAACGCAAGTTCCAATTTCAAGAATGTTTTTTGGTTGTTCTTCTTTTAGAAGTTTAATTAAAACCTTTTCGCATTCTTCAGATAATATTGGCAAGAACTCAATCTTAGATAATTCGCGTATGTCTTGAAGTGTCTTATTCATAAAAATCGCTATTATCCTCAATGACAATTGGGATTACCACTGGTTTTTGTGTTGTTAGTTTTGCCATTCTATTTGCAACTTTTTTTGCTGCACTCTTTTCGAATTCTTTCTCATTAAATGGCTTTTCTAAATCCATAGACGAGAAAGCCTTCATAATATACATCTTTACTTCCGCGATATCTTCTTCTCTTAGCTCAATACCTCTTGCTTCGATTTGGATATTATCTGAAAGCATCTTTGTTGTTTTATTCACTCTACATACGCAAACGATAACGCCTTCATTAGATAATTGACGTCTTTCTTTAATTTGATCATGCGAAATCTTTCCAAAGCCATCAACATACATAGCACCAGCTTGTACCGGTTCTAATCTTTGTAGCTTCTTTGTTTTGATTTCAATTTCATCGCCAATTTCTGCGATTTCAATATGAGATTCTGGGATGCCTAAATCTTGTGCTAATTTTGCGTGTTGCTTTAAATGTCTATATTCACCATGAACTGGGATGAAGAATTTTGGTCTTATCAAAGATAACATCATCTTTAATTCTTCTCTGCAGGCGTGTCCAGATACGTGCAACTCTTCAAGTGAGCCATACATAACCTTTGCTCCACGCTTGTATAGGTTGTTGATGATTGTATAGATTGCTTTTTCGTTTCCTGGAATTGCTGAAGAAGATAGGATAATCAAATCCCCATCTTGAACTACAACCTTATCCATTCCATTTGCCATTCTTGTTAATGCACTCATTGGTTCGCCTTGTGATCCTGTTGAGATGATACAAGTCTTTTCTCTTGGATAATCTTTGATGTGTTCTACTTCAACTAGATTCTCTCTATCCATCTTGATTAGGCCCATATCTAAAGCCATCTCACAGATGTTAATCATTGAACGACCAGAAAAGGCTACTTTTCTTCCACTCTTTTCTGCGATTTTAATGATTTGTTGAACTCTATTTACGTTTGAAGCAAATGTAGAGATAATAATTCTCTTATCTGGATTTGCCATAAATATCTTGTCTAATGTTTTGCCTACGTGCTTTTCAGAAATAGTTGTTCCTGGCTTTTCTACGTTTGTCGACTCACCAAGCATTAATAAAACGCCCCTATTCCCAATCTTTGCGAATGTAGAAATATCTACAGGCTTAGAATTTCCAATAGGTGTATAGTCAATCTTGAAATCTCCAGTATGGAAAATAATTCCGTGTGGTGTTGTAATTGCAAGCGCAAATGCACCAATAATTGAGTGAGCTACTTGTACAAACTCAACTGTAAAAGAACCAAGTTTTACTTTATCTTCTGCTTTAACTACGTTTAGTTTTGCAGTGTTAACTTTCTTTTCAACAAGCTTATGATTGATTAAAGCAATTGCTAAATCTGAACCATAGATTGGGATATTTGGAATTTCTTGTAATAGATATGGAATTGATCCAATGTGGTCTTCATGACCGTGTGTAATTACAAGACCAACGATATTATCTTTATGCTCTTTTAGATATGAAAAATCTGGAATTATTAAATCAACGCCTGGAGTATCTGGAGATGGGAATGTAGAGCCACAATCGACGATTAAAATTTCTTCGCCGTATTTGATTGCTGTTAAATTCTTGCCTATCTCGCCAACACCGCCTAAGAACAACACTGATAGCGGATTATATTTTTTACTCATGCGTACTCCTAAATTAAAATTACTTAAATATTATATTATAAAAGCACGCCCCATGCAAGGCAATGCACGTGAATAATTGCGCAAGTGAGAAAATTTAAAATCGTCACTATCTCCCTAATTTATGCATCGTTTTGATAATTTTTCAAAAAGTTTTGTAAAATTTTTTAAAATTCTTTGTTAATTATTTCACAATGTTAAAATACTATCACACGAGTTGTCACACTTTTTAAATTATATAGTATTTATCAATATAAATAGGTTGTCACACTAAAATTTACACCAATTTTTGTATAAATATTTTATCCATAAACTGCACTATTTTATCTATAATTTAGCCTCAATTTTATTAAAATTTCGTGAAAAGTTTGTTAAATATTTAACATATAGTAAAAAATCGCTTGCTTTTTATTTTTTACTCAATTATAATGGGCTTGTCGATTATTAAAGAATTGATAAAATAAAACACTTATGGAGAAACAAAAATGAACAGAATTTACAACTACTCTGCTGGTCCATCAATGCTTCCACTTGAAGTGCTTGAAGAGGCTCAAAAAGATTTTGTTGATTACCAAGGATGCGGAATGAGCGTTTGCGAAATGTCTCATAGAAGCAAGCAATACGATGCTATTAACAATGAATGTTTAGCATTAATTAGAGAACTTATGAACGTTCCAGATAACTACTCTATTATCTTAGTTCAAGGCGGCGGTTCTACACAATTCGAAGCTGTTCCTCTAAACCTATTAAAAGAAGATAATTTAAAAGCAGATTATATTGTTACAGGTAACTTCGCTAAGAAGGCTTACAAAGAAGCTATGAAATATGGTGATATTCACCTAGCTGCTTCTTCAGAAGATAAGACATTCACATATATTCCAAAAGAATTCGATCTTCGTCCAGATGCTAACTATGTTCACATCTGTCAAAACAATACAATCTTCGGTACAAGATATACAAAGTTACCAGACACAAAGAATGTTCCACTTGTAGCAGATATTTCTTCTCTAATTCTATCTGAAGAAATTGATGTATCTAAGTACGGCGTTCTATATGCTGGCGCTCAAAAGAACGTAGCTCCTGCAGGCGTTACAATCGTTATCGTAAGAAATGATTTAATTTCTGATGGTTTAAAGATCTGCCCTACAATGTTAAAGTGGAAGACTCAAGTAGAAGCTGATAGCTTATACAACACACCTCCATGCTTCAGCATTTACATGGCAATGTTAAACTTAAGACACTTAAAGAAGAACGGTGGCGTTAAGGAACAACAAAAGTTCAACGAATACAAGGCTAAGTTATTATATGACTTCATCGATAATTCTGACTTCTATGCTAATAAGGTAAATAAAGAAGATAGATCTATGATGAACGTTCCATTCGTAAGCCCTAACCCAGATCTAGATGCAGAATTCGTAAAGGAAGCTGCTGCTAATGGTTTCGTATCAATCAAGGGTCATAGACTTGTTGGTGGTATGAGAGCTTCTATCTACAACGCAATGCCATTATCTGGTATTACAGATTTAATCGAATTCATGAAGAAGTTCGAACTTGCTCACAAATAGGAGGCAAATATGCAAGACATCGTTAAATTGAACCCTATTAGTTCTAAAGTTAATGATATATTAACAAAT
This sequence comes from Clostridia bacterium, assembly GCA_016287155.1. Classification (GTDB taxonomy): domain Bacteria; phylum Bacillota; class Clostridia; order Christensenellales; family UBA3700; genus UBA3700. The sequence goes on from JAEEWC010000049.1 coordinate 6,554, forward strand.
GATAAATATAATATCTGCGATAACAGCGTTAATCCAATCGCTATTTTAGTTAGAAGCTTTGTTATGCATGAATATGCTGTACAAGATTCTGTAGTAGCTGTTGCTAGAGCTGGTGCAGGTGTTAACAATATTCCAATCCCAAATATGACAGCTAAAGGTATCTGTGTATTCAATACTCCAGGTGCTAATGCTAATGCCGTTAAGGAATTAGTTATTTGTGGCCTTTTACTAGGTTCTAGAAAAATCTACAACGCTATTAACTGGACTCAAAATCTTCCAAAAGACGACGAACTTCCAAAGGCTGTTGAAAAAGGTAAGAAAGCTTTCATCGGACCAGAAATCTACGGCAAGACATTAGGTATCGTTGGTCTTGGTGCTATCGGCAGATTAGTTGCTGATGCTGCTCTAGCTTTAGGCATGAACATCATCGGTTACGATCCATTCTTAACAGATGCTGCTAAGAAGTTATTAAATCCAAACGTTACAGTTGTTACAAACTTAGATGATATCTATGCTAATGCAGATTACATCACTCTACACGTTCCAGCAACAAACGATACAAAGGGATTCATTAACAAGGATTCTATCGCTAAGATGAAAGATGGCGTTGTAATTATTAACTGTGCTCGTGGCGAATTATTCAACGATGCAGATTTATTAGACGCTGTAAACGCTGGCAAGGTTGCTAGAGTTATTACTGACCTTCCAAACAAGAACTTAACAGGACACGATAACATCGTTACATTCCCTCACCTTGGCGCTTCTACACCAGAAGCTGAAGACAACTGTGCTGTAATGGCAGCTAACGAATTAAAGGAATTTATCGAAAACGGTAACGTAGTTAATTCAGTTAACTTCCCTTGCTTAAAGGTTGCTAAGATTGGTGAAAGAGTTACTGTTCTAGCTAATACAACTAACGCAGTTGAAGAAGCTACAGCAATCGTTTCTAAGGCCGCAACTATAAAAGCTACAAATAGCGCCGTTAGAGGCGATTTAACATACATCATCTTCGATCTTGATAAAAAGGTTGACGACGATACAATCAAGACTCTAAACGACAAATTTGTAAAAGCAAGATTGATTTAATCCCTTTTTTAAATAAACGTATAAAACAAAACAGGTGGCACATGTCACCTGTTTTGTTTTTATCTAAATAATAATTCTTATACTGCTTTATCTGGAATAGATGTCTTGTTATTTGTCTTATCCAACATCTTAAGAAGTTTAGCTTCTTCTCTACCACGCTTTTTAAGCTTCTTATTGCCCGTAAATACGACCAAAAGAGCTGGCAATACAACAATGGTCAAGAATCCACTAATTATTGAACCTCTGGCGATTAACCAAGTGATTTGCTTAACAATTGTGTTTGTAGCAACGATTGTAACTGATAAACAGCAACCTGCCATGATAGCAACAGATGTCATAATTGAGAATGCACTATCTCTAAGTGCTTTATACGCAGCTTCGTTTGCTGGCATGAATTCTAGATTCTTTTGATATTTATCTGTATACAAAATAGCATAGTCGACAGTTGATCCTAATTGAATTGAACTTAGGATGATATAACACATGAAGTTAATATCTTCATGAGCAATATAACATAAAGCTAAGTTGATGAAGATACCAAATTCAATTAAAGCAACTAAGATGATTGGTAGCTTTAGAGACTTTTGAGAGATAATCAAGATTACCAAAATAACAAGGATAGAAATGATAGATACTATCATATTATCTCTTGGAGTAATATCTCTTAAATCTAATACAGCTTGAGACATACCAGTTGTATAGTGGATATGTACATCTGCATTTGCACCAAAGTTTGCATCTAATGATGCATTTACTCTATTAATAATATCTTCGGCTTCTGGAGATTCAGCCTTACAATTAATCATAATTTCGTAAATTGTATAATACTTACCATCAGCACCCTTATTAATAAATCCTGTTATCATTTCTGCCCCTTCCATGTTTGATAACATGTTTTGGACAGCTGTTTTTGTAATTGTAGAAATAAGCTCTGGAGCCTTATCTCCAAGCATCGTATAAATGCTCATATAAGCAGTAACATTGCCGGTTTCATCAGAAATTTTTTGCAAGTCAGCACAGAATCCTTGATTAGCTTCTGTTTCTTTTGCTGGAACCATTACAATAACAGAGTTAGATAATGTGTCTACAGTCTCTTGAATTGAACCTGATTCATATTCTGGTGTTTCTACAAATTTCAAATAAGATAGATTATTACCTTCAAGAGTTTGTAAAACAACAGCAGGAACCAATATGATAATAGCAACAATAACTATTAAGTATCTATGTGTTACAGCGAACTTACCTGTTCCCTTGAATTTTGGTAGTAAGATTCTATGTTCAGCCTTAGATGTCCACTTTGACATCATAAGCATTAGACATGGTTGTAGTAGGATAACAGTAACTAAGCTTAAGAATACACCTTTAGCTAATACCTTACCTAAGTCAGCACCAATACCAAATTGCATTGCAAACAACGCTAAGAAACCACCAACTGTTGTCAATGCGGATGCCGTAACAGTTGTAAACGTCTTTGGTATAGCTCTCTTCATTGCTTCTTTTTCATCAAGGGTTCTCTTCTTTTCTTCAGCAAATGCGTGCATCAAGAAAATCGAATAGTCCATTGACAAGCCTAACTGCAATACAGCTGAGCATGCGAATGTTACTATTGATACTTCGCCGAATATAATATTTGTACCCATATTAACAATGATTGAAATACCAATTGTTAACATGAATATAATTGGCTCGATAAATGATGTTGTTGTTAAAAATAATACGATAAACATTACTAAAACAGCAACTGAGATATATTTATACATTTCATTGATAGTTGAATCAAAGATATCTTTAACCATTTGAGTTGAACCACCAATAGAATAATCATATCCTGTATCTGCAAGTAGCGCATCAAGATCTCCAAGTAGGCCCATAGCTTCATCTGATGATGCAGCAACATTCAATTGAAGCATAAATAAATACTTAGCTGGAGCATCTTCATTAAAAACAATTTCGCCATTTGTGTCTTTATTTGGATAGAAAATATTTAATAGTGATTGATTAGTTATCATATCGCCAGCCATAGCATCTAAATCCATACCAGTAAGTCTCTTTGCTGTGCTCTTAGTGCTCTCGTCCATATCTTTCATACTTAAGATACTTCCAATCCAAATTGCTCTACCTTTAGCTTCGCCCTTTGAAGACTTTTCTGATACAAGTGCTTCAACCTTAGCCATAACTTCAGACATTTGAGCATAAGTAACGCCATCAACACCAACTTCAGCATCGCCTTCCATTGAGAAAGTTGCTTGCATGAAATTCAAGCCTTGAGTCATTTCAGCTTTTTGTGGAAGATATGACATAATATCGGAATTAACATTTACGAAAAAGATTGCGACAATAGATAGTACAACTAGTACTATGAATACGGAGAAAATCCAATATCTTTTATTTACGATAAAATCTGATAACTTTTTCATAATTAATATAATTATATCTCAAATATATATATGAATAAATATTTATTTTTCAAAGTTTTTATATATATAAGAAAAATTCTAAAAAACTTTAATTTCGATTTAGTTTTAACTTAACTAATATTTAGTTATCCCCCTTATCATATAAGTGTAATCAAAAGGAGGAAATGCCTATAGATAACTGAATACATATATAGATAAATAACTTTTTTTCATAATAAACCTACTAAGAAATGGCACCTAAAATACTAGGTGCCAATTTCTATTTATGAATTCTTCGCTACTTCTAAAGCTTCTTTATAACTTGTAGTTTCATAGATATAATCAAATACATAACCATCTACTCCATACCATTTATCTTTAAGCATCACGTAATACCTATATGGGATTTCTAACGATGATCCATCCGTATATGCAATCTTTATATTACAACCGACTTCATCATAATCGTTCTTCCCAAGTTTTCTCTCTACTTTTGCTGCCTTTATCAACTTGACTAAATTTGAACTTTCATCAGCCGTTAGATTGAATTCGAATTTTTTATTGTAATCTTCTGGAACACGTGTAGATACCACAATTTGAGATATGTTTTCAGTAGGAACAAAATCATTCAAATCTTTTGGTTTAAATACTGCGATGCAAACTGCCATAATTACAACTGTAATTAATAATATTGCAATTATAATCGAACATATAATAACGTTATTCTTTTTCATATTAATACACCTTAATCTTCATTCCTTGCAATTGGCTATAATAACCAAAATTTAACAATCTAAGATTTGAATTACTTGTATCTGCAACTAACAAATATCGAGTTCCTGCATAATGTTCTCCCGAAACTTCAACTGCCCCTACACATAATACAGCATGAGCCATTTCAGAATTAATATCGTATCTAACATCAATTATATATCCGTTTGCAATATCATTATAGAAGTAATTCCAAAATTGAATCCCAAGATATCTTGATATCGAAATACTCAAAGATGTATAAGTATTTATATAATGTTTCAAAGCATTTTTCCTAATAGTATTTTTTGGAAGATTATACATTGATCCAGACGGAACAAAACCCGTATACAACCTTTGCGCAGTGCTAGCCAAATCAATATTGCCAAAAGCACCTAAAAGCATCAAATTAGAATACTTTGACAAGCCAGAATCATAATAATATTTTAAAACATTCATCGCTGTAGTTAAACCACAAATGCCTTTATAATCGCCGAATCTCAACCCCGCATTCACTAATTGCATTTGTGTGATTGGTTCGAATGTATACCAATAGTCGGCAAGCACTAAATCTCTAGTTATTTCATCAACATAAAGAGTATCAACATATCCGTTGTTATCTTCAGCATCACACTCTAAGCAATTCTTATACGTACGTTTTGCTTGAGACAAAGCAATCGTTTTATCATTAATCATAATGTTAGCGCCGTTTGTTTTTACGCCATATTCTAATCCATCTAACCAGTAATACTTTTTAGATTTAGACGACATATCCGATTGACTTCCTAACGACAATTCAATTACAGCCCCACGCCCATCAGACAAACACTTATTCAAAATAACATAACCAAAATCATTGCCATTTTGATCAATATAATTTACGCAATACCGAATGATATTATTGTTTAAATCATAAATTGGCACAATTGAATTAATTTCAATGCCATTCTCTCTGCTTACAAAAGATTTAGCATACTCTTCTATTTGGCTATAATTATCAATTGTATCTGCATAAGATTTTGCAGGAGCAACTATCAAAACAGCAATTAATAAAAGTAATATGCAAGCTAATAAGCAAGCGAACACTTTTATTGTCAATTTTCCGCTATTATTTATCATACTTATGAATACCCCTTCAATTACACGAATGTTATATTACATTAAAACAATGAATAGAAACTCATATAATATATACATTTTTATTATACCACAGTTATTTGCCAAATCTACGCCTAATATTGCCAAAACAAATCAAACAATTTTTTATGATAAAAAAAGTGGCTACCAAATTTTCATTGGTAGCCTACTTAATTAACTTGCTTTTATAAGTTATTTAGAAACCTTAGCTAATAATTCATCAGCTTGATCTGCAAGAGACTTTGGTAACTTGTTACCGAATGACTTGTAGAATTCCTTAATACCTTCAGCTTCTACCTTCCAAGCAGCGTTATCAACCTTTAGGATATCCTTTAGAGTTTCCTTAGAGAAATCTAATCCTGTTAAGTCGATATCATCAGCCTTTGGAACGAATCCGATTGGTGTTTCAACAGCATCAACTTCACCGTCGATTCTCTTTAGCATCCAATCTAGAACTCTCATGTTGTCACCGAAACCTGGCCAAATGAAGTTGCCTTCAGCATCTGTTCTGAACCAGTTAACGTTGAAGAACTTAGGTTGCTTATCTAAATCAACTGTCTTACCGATGTCTAACCAGTGTTGGAAGTAATCTCCCATGTGGTATCCGCAGAATGGTCTCATAGCCATTGGGTCTCTTCTTACAACACCTACAGCACCTGTAGCAGCAGCTGTTGTTTCAGATCCCATGATAGAACCGATGAATACACCATTTTCCCAAGACTTAGCTTGATATACAAGTGGAACTGTTGTTGGTCTACGTCCACCGAAGATGAATGCAGAAATTGGAACGCCTGCACCATTTTCAAATTCTGGAGAGATGCATGGGCAGTTGATAGCTGGAGCTGTGAATCTTGAGTTTGGATGAGCTGCCTTAACTGGCTTACCTTCAGCGTCAACCATATCTGGTGTCCAATCCTTACCTGTCCAATCAATTAGGAATGATGGCTTCTTCTTATCTGGAGCATCCTTTTCTAGAGCTTCCCACCAAACTTCCTTTGTTTCTGGGTTTAATGCAACGTTTGTGAAGATAGCGTTCTTCTTTGTTGACATTAAAGCGTTGTAGTTAGAATGAGAGTTTGTACCAGGAGCAACACCGAAGAATCCGTTTTCTGGGTTAATAGCATATAATCTGCCATCTGGTCCCTTCTTAATCCAAGCGATATCATCACCTACTGTGTATACTTTATATCCCTTTTCTTGGAATGACTTAGGTGGAATTAACATAGCTAAGTTTGTCTTACCACAAGCTGATGGGAATGCAGCACACATATAAACGATTGGCTTACCTGGTCTTTCGATTCCTAGGATTAGCATATGTTCAGCTTGCCACATTTCATTCTTACCTTGGTAAGAAGCAATTCTTAATGCAAAGCACTTTTTACCTAGAAGAACGTTACCACCGTAAGCACTGTTTACAGAGATGATTGTGTTATCTTCTGGGAATTGTGTGATATATCTTTGTTCTGGATCTACATCGCACTTAGCGTGTGTTCCTCTAACGAAGTCATTGCTGTCGCCTAGAGCTTCTAGTACATTCATACCAACTCTTGTCATAATTCTCATGTTTAGAACAACGTAGATAGAGTCAGTGATTTCGATACCTACCTTAGAAATAGGACCACCTACTGGACCCATTGAGAATGGGATGATGTACATAGTTCTACCCTTGTATGCTCCATCAAGAATGCCGTTTAATTTAGCGTACATTTCTTTTGGATCCATCCAGTTGTTTGTAGGACCTGCATCTTCTTCTTTTCTAGAGCAGATAAATGTTCTTGCTTCTACACGAGCTACGTCGTTTGGTCTTGTTCTATGAAGAAGACAACCTGGGTATGTCTTTTCATTTAACTTAATCATTTCACCAGATGCGATTGCTTCATCTGTTAAAGCCTTATAAATTTCTTCAGAACCATCGATTAAAACAATGTCTTTAGGTTGTAATAAGTTGATTCTGTCTTGGATAAATTCTAAAACTTTTTGATTTTTGATTTTACTTGCATCAAACATAGTTATATCTCCTATAATATAAAATTTCTTAACGCTAATAATTATACTATACGCACGCGAATAACATCAAGTATAATTTTTTAACAAAGTTTAAAACAATTGGGTTTTATTCTACGAATAAATGTAATCTAACTTCCATTTTCTTATAAATGAAACTAGATAGAACACACCAGAATAAATCAGTTGGAATAAATACAGCAAATCCAGATACAAATAATGTATATGCACTTAGTGATTTATCTACGATGAAATTATATAAAATTGCCCAATAAGATAGTCCAAATAAATATACGATAAATTCATATAATAAAACCATACCAAGGACATTAATAAATTTTCTATCTTTTAGAAGTGGGAATGTGTATCCAATAACGATACTTCCCGCTAAAAATCCGATTAAATATCCGAATGATGGAACAAGCACATAAGATAATCCACCACCTGTCGCAAATACAGGAAGTCCAATTAATCCCATTAAGATGTAAATTGCTATGGCGATACATGCTTTTCTTTGAAGTAAAAGTGTTATTGTAAAACACATGAACATTTGAAGTGTAATAGGAACAATTCCAATAGGAATCTTAATCAAACTACCTACTGTAATTAAAGCAATTGATAAAGCGATTTTTACTAGATCTTTTGTTGCAATTTTTACTCTTTCGTTCATATTCTCTTCTCTAACAATCTTGTCATCAATTTAAATATTTCGCGATATATAATATCATACAAAACGAACAAAATAAAGCAAACGAACACTAAAAGTGGCATTGTCCAATTAATATTTAAAATATTAAAATCTGTTAAGGTTAAGTTCATTAACGAATATATTCCCCAGAAAACGAGAGCGAAATATATTATCTTTATTACCACATTAATTGCGATTTTAATCCACTTATTAATCTCCCATTTTGGATACATATAAAAATCTAATAACCATTGGATAATTGAATATAATCCAAAGAA
>JAEEWC010000050.1 GCA_016287155.1 Clostridia bacterium
TAAAGTGCCTGCTTGGAATAAGACAAACTTTATGTTATCTCTAAAAGATATAAGAGATATTAATAAGGTTGCTCAAGTTTTAAGATTTAATATATCAGCTGAAATTACACACCACATTAATTTCTATTTATCAATATTTGGAACATTATTCTGCTTATTAAAAGGTATGCAAGAGTTTTGGTGGGCTTTTGCTATAGTATCTCTACTTTTAGGAATTGTAGGGGATGTTCCATTTGCAATTATTCAAAGATATAATCGTTATAGAGTGTTACCTATTTATTTAAGACTTGAAGAGAAAGCTTCAAAGCAAGAGACACTAGAGAGTCAACCTCAAGAATAATTTAGCGCGCTTGCGCAAAATTTTAATATTAAATATTTATATATAAATATATTTGTGCTATCATTGAAAGGTGAGGTTTAGTTATGACTGAATTCGAAAAAATGGTTGCTGGGCTTTTGTATAATTCATCTGATGAAGATTTAATGCGTTTAAGAACAGAGGCAAGATTACTTACTGAAAAATTCAACCAATCAAGCGTAGCTAATATGCAAGAAAGACTAGCCATATTAGATAAGATGATTCCTAACCACGGAAAGAATATCTATATTGAGCCAAACCTTCGAATTGAATATGGAACAAACATTAAAGTCGGCGATAACTTCTTTATGAACTTTGATGGACAAATATTAGATGTATGCCCAGTAAACATTGGTAACGATGTGTTTATTGGAGCAAGAGTAACTATAGCAACGCCAGTACACCCACTTTTAGCTGAAGAGAGAAATACTAAAATGGATGGCGATAAGGTTATTAGATCTTTAGAATATGCAAAGCCGGTAACAATTGGCGACAATGTGTGGATAGCATCGGGCGTTACAATATGTGGTGGCGTAAAGATAGGTAACAATGTTGTAATTGGTGCTGGTAGTGTAGTAACAAGAGATATCCCTGATGGATATTTAGCATATGGTGTTCCATGTAGAGCACAAAGAAAAATAACAGAAAAAGATAAGATGTTCCCATCTCAAGGAATATATGATTAAGGAGAAATATAATGATAAAAGAAATTGCTAATAACGTAACTTTTATAGGAATTGAGGACACAACACTAGATTTATTTGAAGGATTATATAAAGTACCAAATGGTGTTACATATAATTCAGTCGTATTTACAGATAAAGTTGCTGCAATTATGGACACAGCTGACAAGCGTGTTTCTGATGAATGGATGACATTAGTAAAGAAGGTTCTTAAAGATAGAATCCCTGAATACTTAATCATTTCTCATATGGAACCAGATCACTCTGCAAATATTGAAGCAGTATTAAGAGAGTTCCCAAACATTAAGATTGTTGGTAATGCTAAGACTTTCCAAATGTTACCAAACTTCATTACAACATATGTTCCTGATGAACAAAAGGTTGAAATGAAAGATGGCGATGTTTTAGATTTGGGCGAACATAAATTAAAAATTATTATGGCTCCAATGGTACACTGGCCAGAAGTTATGATGTCTTATGACGAAACAGATAAGATTCTATTTACGGCTGATGCATTTGGTAGATTCGGCAAATTCATCACTGATTTAGATTGGGTAGATGAAGCTAGAAGATATTATTTCAATATCGTAGGAAAGTATGGTGCTCAAGTTCAAAAGATTCTAAAGGCTGTAGCTCCAGTTGAAACAAAGAAGATTTGCCCACTACATGGACCAGTTCTAGAAAACAACTTAACATACTATAGAAATAAACTAAATATTTGGAGTAGCTTTGAACCAGAAGATAAGGGTATAACAATTGCTTGCGCTTCTATTCATGGCAACACAAGAGAATACGCAAAATTATTGAAAGAAGAATTATTATCTTTAGGCGCAAAGGTTAATCTATATGATTTAGCTAGATGCGATTTATCTGAAGCTGTTGAATCAGCATTTAGATTTAATAAATTAATCCTTCTATCTTCTACATATGATGCAGATTTATTCCCACCAATGAAAGCATTCTTAAATAGATTGCTTGCTAAGAGTTATCAAAATAGATCAATCGCTTTTGTTGAAAATGGATCTTGGGCTCCAGCTGCTGCAAAGAAGATGAGAGAATATACAGACAAGATGCCTAACATCACATATTATGATAAAGTAATTTCAATTAAGACAACTGTTAAACAATCTAACATTGAAGAAATGAAAGACTTAATTGATTGGACACAAGAATAATGATTATAAGACCAATTAAAGATGCAGATATCCCATTCATGTATGATTTCGTAGAGAAAGCTTTTTCTACGGCATACGTGTCTGATGGTAATGAACCAAATTATGCATCTGAATCTCGTGCTTCAGCTTCATATATTAAAGATTTGGAACACGTTGTAGAAGAAGATGGAAGAGTAGTTGGTGATGTAATCTTATCTAAATTCAATTTGCCATATAACGTTAATGCATTGCTTCTAAATATTGCGTGCATAGATATTTCATTTAGAAACAAAGGCCTTGGCCAAAGCCTAATTGAAGTAGCTCTAACAAAGGCAATAGATATGGGTTATGATGTTGTATTCGTTGCTGGCGACCCTAAGTTTTATAACAAAATGGGATTTAAACAATCACTTGAATATGGACTAAAGAATACTAACGGATATGATGACAGATATATTTTATGTAAGGAATTAAGAAAGGGAGCTTTGGATAATATAAGCGGGCCTTTCGATTTTGCAATATAAGGAGAGGTTTTAATGATAAACGATATTGAAAGCGTATTAATACCAGAAGAAAAGATTAGAGCCAGAATTAAAGAAATGGCTAAGCAAATTGAAAATGACTATAAAGGAAAGACTATAACAGTTATTTGTATCCTACGTGGTGCATCAGTATTTTTCTGTGATTTAGTAAGAGAAATAAATCTTGATGTTAGATTTGAATTCATGTCAGTATCTAGCTATGGTGCAGGAACAACATCATCAGGTGAAGTTAGAATAGTAAAAGATATTAACACTCCACTTAATGGAAAAGACGTTCTAATCGTTGAAGATATTATCGATAGCGGAAGCACTCTATCTTTCCTAAAGAAGATATTAGAACAACGTGGTCCAGCATCTATTAAAGTATGCACACTTTTAGATAAACCATCTAGAAGAAAGGTAGACTTTAAAGGTGATTATGTAGGGTTCGAAATTGAAGATAAATTCGTAGTAGGCTGCGGTCTTGATTATGCAGAAAAATATAGAAATTTGAGAGATGTATGCATTTTAAAGCCTGAAGTGTACACAAAATAAAAGGTTAAAGGTATATAAGTATGACTAAGAAACTAAAGATTCAACTAAGCATTTTTGCGGTATCAATCATCCTAAATATTTGGGGTATTATGTCTATCCTACAAGCAGGTATGGGCGTTAATACAGGCCTTACATATTTAGACAAAATTAAAGACTTCCACATAATCCTTTGCTATGTAATTATCGTAATTACAATGGCTATTGGAATTATGTCAGCATCTATAAACGCTGGTCAATTAGACAACAAGAAGTGGATGAAGGGATTAACTATTGGTGTTACAGCTTATAGCACAGTATTAACAGTTCCTCTACTTTTAGCATTCATCTGTTTTGCAGCTTATGATATGAATGCAGCTGTTTATGGAACAGGACTTGGTGAATTCATCGATGGTATGTTTGGTACAATCGCAGCAGACTTAGGAACAATCTTTGGACCAGAACAATTAGGCGGATCAGGATCTGCTGGATTGTTGATGACTATCTATGTTCTAGGAATATTAATGAGTATTATTTTCTTAGCATTCCCAATCTTTAGTGCAGTTCTTCAAATCAAAGGATTGACTATTGGAGATTTGTTTAAGAAGAAGGAAGATAAAGGAGTTCAAGTAAATGAGTAAGTTTCATCATATGACAATTGCAGGGCATGAAAGAGATTTACCTCTATGTCCACTAAACGATAAGTTAGACATTGCAGGATTCGTAATGTTTTCAGACGTTGAATTAACAGTAGACGCAGCTAAAGAGCTATTAAAGAAAGCTCCAGAATTTGATGTTATCTTAACAGCAGAATCTAAGGGCATTCCTCTAGCATATGAAATGGCTCGTCAAAGCGGTAAGAATTATGTAGTAGCTAGAAAAGCATTAAAACTTTATATGGTTAATCCAAAAGAAGTTGATGTTAAATCTATTACTACAGCAAAACAACAAAAGCTATATGTTGATGAATTCGACTATGCAAGATTAAATGGTAAGAAGGTTTTAATCGTAGATGATGTTATCTCTACAGGTGAATCTTTAGCAGCTCTAGAATCATTATTAAAATTCACTAATAGTAATATCGTTGGAAAGTGTGCGGTATTAGCAGAAGGGGATGCAGCAAAGAGAACAGATATTTTCTTCCTTGAAGAATTGCCTCTGTTCCCACATAACTAATTCGGAGGTTGAGGGCGTCTAAATATTTAGGCGCCTTAAATTTTATTATGGGATACACAATTAATATTGATTATGCAAAATGCGTAGGATGTGGACTTTGTGCAAACGATTGTCCAACACAACACTTCTGTATTGAAAACGGAAAAGCTTTATCTCAAACAAGTCTATGTATTGGATGTGGACACTGTTTTGCTATATGCCCAAATGGAGCAATTTCAATTGATGAATATGATTCATCTAATGTTCATGAAGTAGTTCCATTTAGCGTATTTAATGATGAAGAATTTTTAAAAGCTATTCATTCAAGACGTACTATTCGTCAATTCAAAGATAAAGAAATAGAAAAGAATAAGATTGAAAAGATTATCGATGCTGGACGTTATTCTCCAACTGGGGCTAATGCTCAAGATGTAGCATTTACTATCCTTGGCTCAAAACAAGATGAAGCTGAAAAGATATGTGTATCACTATTTAGATTTGGTGTTAATAGTGCAAAAGGTTTTGTGAAGGGCATTAGAAATATAAATATTGATGATAAATTCTTCTTCAAAGGATCTAAGCTTGTTATCTTAGTTTCAGCTAAGAGTAAACTAAATGGCGGGCTTGCATCTGCATATATGGAGATGATGGCAGCTACAATGGGAATTGGAACTCTATATAGTGGGTTCTTTGAAACATGCTTCTCATTAAGTCCAAAACTAAGAAGATTAATTAAATTACCAAAAGATCATAAATTATGTTCATGTATGGTACTTGGATATCCAAAAGTTAAATACACAAGAACGGTTCCAAGAAATAAGGCAAATGTTAGAGAACTTTAAAAATAAAGGCAAGCTTTGAAACTTGCCTTTTTGCTACTTTATCTTCTTTGCTTTAGAGAATGCTTTGAATGTATCTCCGTGTCTATATTCATCTTTCATCATACCTTCCATCTCTGGATAAGTATCTCCGATGTATTTTTTATAATTGTTTCCTCCAGAATATTCACCTAGAGATATTCCCCAATGAACAATTTTCTTTGGTAGAATTCTGTATGCAAATCCTAATAACTTAGCTTGAGCTTTTCCTGGCTTTAGGGTAGTTTGAGTGTACTTACTTAAGATGGCAGCGTGTCTTGCTTCATCTTTTGCCGCAGCAGTGTATGCAGCTTTTAATTCTTCCTTCTTTGTTATCTTTGCAAATTCTTGATACATTAAAACAGCATTTAATTCGCCTTGTTGAGCACTAATGAATGCCTTTAAATCTTTATTGTCCATATCTGCCTCCAAAAATTTTCATTAAAATTGTATACCAAATATTTAATTGAGTCAAATTAAATTGATATAAATTAAAATATTGTCACACTAAGCAAAATTGCTTGTCACACTAAAATCTCTATATATAGAGAAAAATGTTTAATTTATAATTGCTTGTTTAATGTGATATTCTTTACAATAGTTGAGGAGAGAAAAATGATTAAAGTAGTATTTGTGTGTCACGGTAATATTTGCAGATCTCCTATGGCGGAGTATGTATTCAAAGATATAGTTGAAAAGAGGGGCGTTAAAGACTCTTTTTATATCGAATCAAGAGCTACATCTACAGAAGAGATTGGAAATAGAATATATCCATACGCAAGAGATGAATTAATAAAGCATAATATTAAAGGCTATGAATCTCATAGGGCTACACAATTTACAAGAAGCGATTATAAGACATTTGATTATATATTAGTTATGGATGATAACAATCTATATAACCTAAAGAGAATCATTGGCTTAGATGTAGATAATAAAGTATATAGACTTTTAGATTTCACAACAAATAAAGGCGAGATTGAAGATCCTTGGTATACAGGTAATTTTGATAAAGTGTTTAACCAAATTGACAATGGATGCAAATGCTTTTTAGAATATCTAAAAGAAACAAATAAGGTGTAAGATGATTTATAACAATATTTTAGATGCAATTGGACATACTCCAATTATTAGATTAAATAAGATGGTCGATGAAGATTCAGCTCAAGTTTTAGTTAAATTTGAAGGGCTAAATGTTGGCGGTTCTATAAAGACAAGAACAGCATATAACATGATTTGTGATGCTGAAGAAAAGGGCCTTATAAATAAAGATTCTATTATTGTTGAACCAACATCAGGCAATCAAGGTATTGGCCTTGCTTTAGTTGGCGCAGTAAAGGGATATAGAACAGTTATCATTATGCCAGATAGCGTATCTATTGAAAGAAGAAAGATTATCAATCATTATGGTGCAGAGGTAATTCTTATTCATGATGCTGGAGATATTGGTGCTTGTATTGATGAATGTTTACAAACAGCACTAAGAATGGCAAAGGAAGATTCAAGAGTATTTGTACCTCAACAATTTGCAAACCCAGCAAATCCAACAGCTCATAGACATCACACAGCACTTGAAATATTAGAACAAGTAGCAGGTCCAATTGATGGCTTTTGTTCAGGTATTGGAACAGGTGGAACAATAACAGGTATCGGTGAAGTTCTAAAGGCACAATATCCAGATATGACAATTTGGGCAGTTGAACCAAAGAACGCAGCTATCCTTTCTGGTGGTAGTATTGGTACTCATATTCAAATGGGTATTGGTGATGGTGTTATCCCTCCAATTTTGAATCAAAATATATATAACGATATTTGCATAGTAACAGATGAAGAAGCTCTAAATACATCAAAAGAGTTAGCAAAGAAAGAAGGTATCTTATGCGGTATCTCTAGTGGTACAAATGTATGTGCAGCACTTAAGCTTGCTAAAAAGTTAGGAAAGGGTAAGACTGTTGTAACTGTTCTTCCAGATACAGCAGAGAGATATTTCTCAACTCCTTTATTTGAAGGTGAATAATGCTACTTTGTCCAAAGTGTGGAAAGTTATTAGAAAAAGGATTAAACACATTTAAATGCCAAGATGGGCATTCATATGATATAGCGAAAGAAGGATATGTTAATCTACTTTTGCCAAACAAAAAGAATTCATTGCTTCCTGGGGATAATAAAGAAATGGTCTCGGCTAGGGAACAATTTTTAAATAAAGATTATTACGCACCGCTAAAAGAAGAGATTTCAAAATATATAAATGAGCATTTCAAAAAGGATATTACTTTATTAGATGCTGGATGCGGAACTGGCTATTATTCAATACATATTAAAGAAAAATATCAATACGTAATGAGAATTTTGGGAGTAGATATCTCTAAATTTGCAGTTCAAAAGGCTTCAAAGAAATCTAAAGAAGATACATTTGTTGTAGCTTCAATATTTGATTTACCTACAATAGATAAATGCTTTGATGTTATATTAAATATCTTTTCTCCTAAAGCAAATGAATCATTTTCAAGAGTACTAAAAGATGATGGCGTATTAATCCAGGTAATGCCTGGAGAGAATCATTTGATTGAATTAAAAGAGATTCTATACAAAGATAAAGTATACAAAAATGAAGTTGAATATGAATATAGTGGATTCAATCTAAAAGACAAGATGGAAGTTACATATTCAATTAAAGTAAACAAGGATGATTTAATGCACCTATTTACAATGACACCATATTTGTATAAAACTAAAATAGAAGACATTAAAGCTCTAGATGATATAAATGATTTGAATATAACAATAGATTTTGTAATTGCTGTATGGGGGAAATAATGGACGAGTTACAAAGATTAAAAGAAATACTTTGGGAAAAGGGTGCAAGCTTAATTGGCTTTTCAGATATATCTCAATTACCAGATAACAAAGGATATATTGGAGCTATAACTATTGGTTATAAATTATTAGATGAATACTTTGAACAAATAAACGAAAACAAAGGCCCAACATTTGAATATTTCCATCACTATAGAGATGTTAATACAGCGCTTGATCAAATGGCCTTATATACAGCAACATATCTAGATAGATTAGGATATAAGTCAATGACAATTGCTGCATCGCAATCATCAAACACAGATCCATATAAAGGTGCATTCTCTCATAAGACAGCAGCAGTTTTAGCAGGTCTTGGTTGGATTGGTAAGAGTGGCGTATTCATTTCTGACGAATATGGTGGTAGAGTTAGATTCGCAACAGTTCTAACTATGATGCCTCTAAAGGCAGAAAAGCCAATCTCTGAAAATAAGTGCGGTAGTTGTATGTTATGTTTTAAAGCATGCCCGGCTGGCGCTATCCTTGGAAAGAATTATGTTTTAGGAGATGAAAGAGAAACAATCTTTGATGCTGAAAAGTGTTCAAGCTATATGAAGAAGAATTACCAAAATGTTGGTAGAGGCTCTGTGTGTGGTCAATGTATTGCTGTATGTCCTAAATATAAGGGAAGTAAAAATTAAAACGCGTAGATAGCCATACCTAAGCAAGCAGATATTACAATTAGAAGAATTGGTGGTATCTGCTTTTTAAATACAAATTTTGTAACGGCCATAGCTGTAGATAAGATAACAGCGATTATTAAAGCTCTATAATCAAAATCAAAAGCTCTAGCTGAAATATCTCCAAATACTAAATCGACAAAAAGTAGAATACCAACTGATATGATAAGTCCAATAACGACTTGTCTTACACCTTTTAGTGCAGCTTCAATATATTTATTGCTTGAGAAATATTTCAATAAAGAAACAATAGTTAGCATTATTAAGAATGCAGGAAGTATTACAGATAAAGTCGCAATTAAAGAACCTACAATACCTGCTTGCGATGCTCCAACGAATGTAGCCATATTTACGGCAATAGGGCCTGGTGTTGATTCGCTAACACCAATCATATCTAAAAGTTCAGATTCGGTAAGCCATTCGTTTCTTAGAACTTCTTCCTTTAAAAGAGGAATCATTCCATATCCGCCACCAAAAGAGAAGGCGCCAATCTTTAAGAATGAAAGGAATAAACTAAGATAAATGTTCATCTTCATCTACCTCCTTTTCTTCTTTTACAATTACGACGTCGTCTTGTGGCTCTTCTTTAGACTTTAATTTCTTTTCTCTATATTGATTGATTGCGTATACCATTAATCCAACAACAGCGCCGATTAAGATTAAGAAGATTGATGAGAAATTAACCGAGAATACATCAATCAAAATCATAGCAACAATTGTTGTAAAGATAATTGTAAGTGGTATAGGCTTTTTCTCAGCCTTTAAAAATAATTTGATGCCGGCAGAGATTATAAGTAGAGAAACCCCAACTTTGATTCCTTTAAATGCATTTGCAATAACTTCTATTTCTAATAGATTGTTGAAGAATAGTGAAATTAAAAAGATTATTACAAAAGATGGTAAGACAACACCGATGGTTGCAAATAGAGAACCTAAAAATCCAGCAACTTTATATCCGATGTATGTAGCAGAGTTGATGGCAATTGGACCTGGTGTTGATTCAGCAAGCGCAACGCAATTTAAAAACTCTTCATTTGTAATCCATTTCTTCTTTTCTATACATTCATTTTCAATAAGTGAAATCATGGCATATCCACCACCGAAAGTGAATAGCCCAATTTTGAAGAATGTTAAAAATAATTTTAGTGCTTGCTTTAGCTTATCCATACAGCCTAATTATATAGGCGCGAATAATTTTAGTCAATTTGCGTGCTTGCGCAAAATAATAAAAATATTATTAAAAAATAAATATTTATGTTAAAATAAGTTCTAATATACAACAAAGAGGTATCTAATGAAGCTATCTAATTTATTCAATGAAAAGAAAATGGTTTATTCTTTTGAGGTATTTCCTCCAAAGTTAGAATCAGATATATCTACAATTTATTCTACTCTAGATGGATTAAAGAGTGTAAAACCAGATTATATTTCTGTTACATATTCTGCTGGGGGTGGTTCTAATAACTCTAGATCTATTGAGATTGCTTCATTAATTAAAAACCAATATGGCATTGAACCTCTTGCCCACTTAACTTGTATTAATTCAACAAAAGAACAAACACTTGAGGTCGCAAAGAAATTAAAGCAAGAAGGCATTGAAAATGTATTAGCTTTAAGAGGAGATAGAATTCCAGGTAGTACATGTAAAGATTTTTCTTATGCATCAGATTTAGTTAAATTCATTAAAGGTGAAGGACTTGACTTTGATTTTGCTGGGGCTTGCTATCCAGAAGGCCATCCAGAAGCAGCATCTTTAGATGTAGATATTGATAATTTAAAGAAAAAGATTGATGCTGGTGTCACTCACTTAAATACACAATTGTTTTTTGATAACGAAGATTTCTATAGATTTATAGATAAAGTAAGAGCTGCTGGAATTAATGTTCCTATCCAAGCTGGTATTATGCCAGTTGTAAAGCAAGCAACAATTACAAGAACAATTGCTATGACAGGTACAAAGGTTCCATCAAAGCTATCTAGAATGATTGCAAGATTTGCAGAAAACCCAGAAGGCTTAATTGAAGCAGGTGTATTATATGCCGTAGATCAAATTGCAGACTTAGTTGGTTCAGGTGCATGCCAAGGTGTTCACTTATATGTAATGAATAATGCAACTATTGCTAAAAAGATTACAAACGACATATCAAGTTTAATTGATGGTGTAAATAATAGAGCATGGTAATAGATAGACGCGAATTATTATCTTATTTAGGATATAGAGGTCAAGAGATGACAAAAGAGCTTGATGAAAAGATAAATCAAGCCATTTCAATTTGTGAAAAACTTGTCCAACCAAGAAGCGTCGTAAAAAGATTTAAAGTAGATAAAGAAACAAAATCAATCGTTGGTACAACTCTAAAACTACCAGGTGAAGATATTTGGAAACATATAGAAGGCTGTAGCGAAATATATTTACTTTGTGGAACTATAGGCTTTAATGTAGAAAAAGAAATAGCAAAGAATTTTGTTAAGGACAAAACTCTAGCGATTATATTAGATGCCGCTGCTACAAGCGCAATAGAATCATATCTTGATGATATTGAAAAAACACTTGATGGTAAATTGACTACAAGATATTCATGCGGATATGGCGATCTAAATATAGAAATACAAAAAGAAATTTGTGCAGTACTAGATACTTTTAGAAAGATTGGCGTATATGTAAATGAAGCATATATGTTATCTCCACAAAAATCTGTTACTGCAATTATTGGAGTTATAGATGAACTTTAGAGAAAAGCTTAATTCTGGATTCGTTGTATTAGATGGGGCTATGGGTACCCAATTGCAAAAGCACGGCCTAAAGGGTGGTGAAATTCCTGAGAGATACAATTATTTAAACCCAGAATTGATGGTTGCTATCCAAAAAGATTATATAAATGCAGGTAGTGATGCTATAACTACAAATACATTTGGCGCAAATAGAAAGAAGATGGGCTCATCTGAAGAAGTTAAGAAAGTCATCTTATCTGCTATTGATGTAGCAAGAAAAGCGGCCGGAGATAAATATGTAATGTTAGACATTGGACCAATTGGTGAATTAATTGAACCAATGGGCTCTATGACATTTGATGAAGCTTACGATATATTCAAAGAACAAGTTGAGATTGCTAAAGATAAGGTTGATGCTTTTATCATTGAAACAATGTCAGACTTGTATGAAACAAAGGCTGCAGTTTTAGCTGCTAAAGAAAATTCAGATTTACCAATCTTATGTTCTATGACATTTATGCAAGATGGTAGAACATTTACTGGTACAGGCGTAGATAGTTTTGGTTTAACAATATCTCCATTTGTAGATGCAATCGGTATTAACTGTTCACTTGGACCAAAGCAAATTCTTCCTATTATGAAAGAATTAGCAAAATGGACATCAAAGCCATTATTCATCCAAGCTAACGCAGGTATCCCAAATGCTCAAATGTTATATCCAGTAGGCCCAGATGAATTTAAAGAAGTATATCAAAGATATATTGACGCTGGAGTTACTATTTTAGGCGGATGCTGTGGTACTGCTCCAGAATACATTGCAAAGGTTAAAGAATTAGTTCAAGAAAACACATATAAGAAACGTGAAGTTAAAGTTCAAAAAGCAGTTTGTTCAGCAACAAATACTGTTGTCATTGATGACATTAAAGTTATCGGGGAAAGAATTAACCCAACAGGTAAGAAGTTGATGAAACAAGCTTTAATTGATGGCAACTTTGAATATGTTGCATCACAAGCTTTAGAACAAGTTGAAGCAGGGGCTGACATCTTAGATGTCAATGCAGGTCTTCCTGAAATCGATGAAAAGGCTACGCTTGTTAAAATGATAAGAACAGTTCAAGGCGTTGTAAATGCTCCACTTCAAATCGACTGCGGTAAAAAAGAAGCAATCGAAGCAGGTTTGAGATATTGCAATGGTAGAGCTATTCTAAACTCAGTTAATGGTGAAGACAAAGTTTTAAATAATTTATTGCCTTTAGTTAAAAAATATGGGGCAATGGTTGTTGGTTTAACAATCGATGAGGCTGGTCTTCCAAAAACTATAGAAGATAGAATTAGAATCGCTGAAAAGATTATAAATCGTGCTAAAGAATACGGAATCCCAGAAGAAGATTTAATTATTGACTGTTTGACACTAACAGTATCAGTTGAGAAAGATCAAGCTAAAAACACACTTGGTGCAATTGAACAAATTAAATCCAAATACCCAGTTAATTCAACTCTTGGTGTGTCTAATATTTCATTTGGTTTGCCTAATAGGCAAGTTGTTAATTCAGCATTCTTAAAAACAGCTCTTGCATATGGTTTGGACTTCCCAATTATAAACCCAAATATTCCATCAAATATGGAAGCTATTAAGGCTTATAAAGAGAACAAACTATCTAAAGAAATGTATTTCGATTCATTCATGGATGCTGTAGACAACAATATGAATTTTAAGGAAGAAGTTGTTGTTACCGAAAAGCAAACACAAGATATATTCTATTGCATTAAAAGAGGTCTAAATCAAGCTCAAGAAGCTTGCAAAGAATTGCTAAAAACAAATGACCCAATTACTGTTATAAATGAGTATTTAATTCCAGCTCTAAATGTAGTTGGTGATGAGTACGAAAAGGGCATTTTATTCTTACCTCAATTAATCGCTGCAGCAGAGAGCGCAAAGCTATGTTTTAATGAAATTAAAAAAGTGCTTCCAGTTGGTGGTGATACAAAGGGTAAAATTGTCATTGCAACCGTTAAGGGAGACATCCATGATATTGGCAAAAATATCGTAAAAACTGTACTTGAAAATTATGGTTATAACGTTATTGATTTAGGTAAGAATGTACCACCAGAAGATATAGTTGATGCAACAATTAAGAGTGGTGCAAAATTAGTTGGATTAAGTGCTTTAATGACTACAACAGTTGGTTCAATGGAAGATACAATTGCACTACTTAAAGCAAACAATGTTGATTGCAAAGTAATGGTTGGCGGAGCAGTTCTAAATCCAGATTATGCACAAAAGATTGGTGCAGATTTCTATGCAAAAGATGCTAACCAAAGCGTTAAAATTGCTCAAAGAGTTTTAGGATAAGCAAGATATTGAGATAATTTTGTCTCATAAAATATTATGCGCGTTGAAGTTTAATTTAAAATATGTTATTTTAGATGTATGAAAGATATGTTGCTTCTAAGTAAAGACACAATAATTGCGAAGTATATTAACAACAAATTAGAGATTGTTAATTATGATTTATTGCCTATGTATTTACAAAGGAATGGAGATTTTGAACTATGGCTTGAATCTCGCGCTGTAGATTCTCATAGAGCGACATCACGTTTTATTAAAAAGGCATTAAGACTAGAAGAGAAAGATGATTTGGCGACAGTAATAAAGGTTAATGCTGTGACTATTACGGATACATATTGGGTTAAACAAATAGATAGCAATTTAACATATAAAGATGTTGTTTATAATGAAGATTTTTATACACAAGTTGCAGCAAAATCATATTCTAACTTGGCATATACCGGAAGTGGGGATAGTTTGAATTATTTGTTGTATACAAATAAACTATCAAGAACACCTGAGGCAACGAATATAGGAAGTTATGAAAAGTGTTGGAAATTCCAAAATGGGAATTGGTGGATGTTCAAGAAAGGTAATCGATTCCAAAGATTTTCTGAACTATTTATTTATTATTTAGGAATTGAATTGGGTTTCAACATGGCAACATATTCAAAAACAAAAGATGGGGTCAAAACAAGAGATTTTACCAACAATAATGAATATAATTTTGAACCAGCCTTTAGTTTTTTAGGAGATAATGATTCCTTAGAATATGCAATCGAAAGATTGCAACAAATTGCACCACAAGCCATCCCGGAGTATGTAAACATGATCTATTTGGATGCTTTGGTTAGAAATTTTGATAGGCATACTTTTAACTTTGGGCTGTTAAGAAACCCTAATACAGGAGAGATAATTTCGTTAGCTCCCAATTTTGACAACAACAATGCTCTCATATCTAGTGGATATGAATGGTCAAATCCAAGGAGAGCAAATGACGTTATGGTAGCTGATATTAATAGAGTTATTGAAAATCATCCTACTTATGCAAAGTATATGCCAATTGTCACAGAAGATATGGTTGAACGAGCTATTAATAAAACACATATGAAAGTAAAGAAGAAATTAATAATTGCGTTTGTAATGAATGCGTATAGTCAAATAAATTTCGAATAGTTTTTGCGGAGGTTTATACCTCCGTTTCTTTTTTTCTTGCATACGCGCAAAGTATGTTATATCATTATAATACTATAATATTTTATGCACGGAGGCGCATTATGGAAAAATTAGAAAAGAAAGTCTTAGATTTATTACAAGAAGATGCAAGATATACTGCAGCGAAAATTGCGGTTTTATTAGGCAAGGCGGAAAAGGATATTGAAGCGGCGATTAAGTCACTTGAAGCACAAGGAATCATCGTTAAGTATTCTGCTGTTGTAAATACAGAAAAGACTGGAGAAGATTTCGTAGATGCGTTAATTGAAATAAAAGTTACACCACAAGCAAGAAGCGGATATGATGCTATTGCGGAACAAATCATTAGCTTCGATGAAGTTAAAGATGTTTATTTAATGAGTGGTGCTTATGACATCATGGTAACAATTGAAGCAAGAACAATTAGAGATATTGCTTTATTTGTTAGTGATAAGCTAAGCGTAATCGATGGAGTTGTAGGAGCTGCTACTCACTTCATCCTAAAGAAATATAAAGAAAGTGGCGTTGATCTACAACCACAAGAAAATAACAAAAGGATAATGATGCACGAATAATGGACTACAGAAAGTATTTAAGTAAGAATGCTGTGGATATCCCACCATCAGGAATTAGAAAATTCTTTGATATTGTCGCTGAAAGACCAGACGCAATATCTTTAGGTGTTGGCGAACCAGATTTCGATACACCATGGGTTAGTAGGGAAGCAGCTATCAAGAGCATTCAAAAAGGGTATACACAATATACTAGCAACTTTGGTATGCCAAAGTTACGTGATTTAATTAGCAGATATTATAAAGAAAGATATGGAGTTAAATATGATCCTAAGTGCGAAATCCTATGTACAGTAGGCGCATCAGAAGGTATTGATTTAGCACTTCGCGCTATTTTAAATGTCGACGATGAAGTATTAATTCCAGATCCATCTTACGTTTCATATAGACCTTGCGTTAGTTTAATTGGAGCAAAGCCAGTTTCAATTAAATGTACAGAAAAAGAAGAATTCAAATTAACACTTGAAAACTTAAAGGCTGCATATACAGCTAAGTCTAAAGTTTTAATTCTTCCTTATCCAAATAACCCAACAGGCGCTATTATGGAAAGAGACGATTTAGAAAAAATCGTAGATTTTATTAAAGAAAAAGATTTAATCGTTATTTCAGATGAAATATATTCAGAATTAACATATACAGATGAAGGACACGTATCTATTGCATCTTTTGATGGAATGCAAGAAAGAACTGTTGTTATAAACGGATTTTCTAAGGCATTTGCTATGACTGGATGGAGACTTGGCTATGCGCTTGCTCCAAAAGAAATCATCAATGTAATGTATAGAATTCATCAATATGCCATTATGTGTTGCCCAACGGCAAGCCAATATGCAGGTATTGCTAGTTTAGAGAACGGATTTGAAGATGATTTTTCAACTATCCAAGATATGGTACAAAAGTATGATGTTAGACGTAGATTCTTAGTTGATGAATTTAACAAGATGGGATTAAAGTGTTTTGCTCCTAAAGGTGCATTCTATGTATTCCCATGTGTAAGTTCAACTGGTATGGATGGCGAAGAATTTGCAAACAAATTATTTAGAGAAATGAATGTAGCTGTAGTTCCTGGTGGAGCATTTGGCGAAAGCGGAAAGAACTTCGTAAGAGTTAGTTACGCATATAGTATGAAGAAACTAGAAAAGGCTATATCTTTAATAAAACAATTCGTAGAAAAATATACAAAATAGAGGAACATAATATGAGTGAAAAGAAGATTATGTTAGGTAATGAGGCTATTGCGCGCGGTGCTTGGGAAGCAGGCGTAAAGGTTTCTAGTGCATATCCAGGCACACCTAGTACAGAAATCAGTGAAAACATTGTTAAGTATTGCCCAGATTTATATTGCGAATGGGCACCAAACGAAAAAGTAGCTATGGAAGTTGCTATCGGCGCTTCAATGGCTGGCGTTAGATCTTTAGTATCTATGAAACACGTAGGTGTTAATGTTGCTTCAGATCCATTGTACACAGTATCTTACATTGGCGTAAGCGGTGGACTTGTTATGGTTGCTGCTGATGACCCAGGTATGTATAGTTCTCAAAATGAACAAGATTCAAGAATGGTTGCAAGAGCAGCAATGGTTCCAGTATTAGAACCATCTGATTCTTCAGAAGCAAAAGAGTTCGTTAAGATTGCTTATGAATTAAGTGAAAAATACGATACTCCAATTATGCTAAGAACAACAACTAGACTTGCTCACTCTCAAGGTATTGTAAATCTTGAAGATAGAAAAGAAGTTCCAGATAAGGTTTATGAAAGAGATATTGCTAAGCGCGTTATGATGCCAGGCAATGCTATTAAGAGACACTTATTTGTTGAAAAGAGATTAAAGGATATGGCAAACGATGCTGCATCTTTTGAAATCAATAGAGTTGAATATAATGATAAGAAGATTGGTGTCATTACATCTGGTATTCCATACCAATATGTTAAAGAAGCTCTACCTACAGCTTCAGT
This sequence comes from Clostridia bacterium, assembly GCA_016287155.1. Taxonomy (GTDB): domain Bacteria; phylum Bacillota; class Clostridia; order Christensenellales; family UBA3700; genus UBA3700. The sequence continues at coordinate 17,559 of JAEEWC010000050.1, forward strand.
ATTGAAGTTAGGTTTAGTTCACCCACTTCCAAGAAAGTTAATTGAAGAATTCGCAAAGAATGTAGAAACTTTATATATTGTAGAAGAATTAGAACCAGTTATTGAAGAACAAGTTAAATCTTGGGGCATCAAGTGTATTGGTAAAGAAATCTTCACAGTTCAAGGTGAATACAGCGCAAATATGGTTGCTAAAGCAATTTTAGGAAAAGGAACAGAATTCGATGCTCCAGCTCAAGCTCCAGCAAGACCTCCAATCCTTTGCCCAGGATGCCCACACAGAGCAACATTCTCACTTTTAAAGAGATTAAAGATTCATGCAGCTGGAGATATCGGATGTTACACATTAGGTGCAGTAGCTCCTCTATCTGTTATTGATACAACAGTTTGCATGGGTTCAAGTATTTCAACACTTCATGGTATGGAAAAGGCTAAAGGCAAGGATTACATTAAGAACTGGGTAGCAGTTATCGGTGATTCTACATTCCTACACACAGGTGTTAACTCATTAATGAATATGGTATACAACCAATCAACAGCAACAGTAATGATCCTAGATAACTCAACAACAGGTATGACAGGACACCAAGACCATGCTGCTACAGGTAAAACATTAATGGGACAAAGCGTTAAGCCAATCCTTCTTGATGAGTTATGCAAGGGTATGGGTATCAAGAATGTAGTAGTTGTTGACGCTTATGATCAAGAAAGATTAGAAAAGGTAGTTAAAGAAGAAATCGCTAAGGATGAATTGAGCGTAATTATTGCTCAAGCTCCATGTGCTCTTCTAAAGAGTTATGTTCCAAAGGGCAAGTGCATCACATTATCTGATAAGTGTAAGAAGTGCGGAATGTGCTTAGTTCCAGGATGTCCAGCAATTACAAAGAAGGCTGATGGTACAGTTGCAATCGACGATACAATGTGTAACGGTTGTGGATTATGTATGCAAAGATGTAAATTCGGTGCTATAGAGAGGGTAAGTAAGTAATATGGAAACTAAGAATATTATGATTGTTGGCGTAGGTGGCCAAGGTACATTGTTAACAAGTAGAGTTCTTGGCGGTATTATTACTGCTGCAGGATATGATGTAAAACTATCTGAAGTTCATGGAATGGCTCAACGTGGTGGTTCTGTTGTAACTTTCGTTAGATATGGCGATAAGGTTTATGAGCCAATCGTAGAAGAAGGAAAGGCAGATGTTCTAATCGCTTTTGAAAGATTAGAAGCTCTAAGATATGCTCACTTCTTAAAGAAAGATGGTGTTTTGATTGTTAATGACCAAAGAATTGATCCAATGACAGTAGTAACAGGTGTTGCTACATATCCAGAAAATATTATCGAAGATTTATCTAAGAAATATAACGTAATTAAGGTTAATGCGATGGACGAAGCTAAAAAGCTTGGTAACACAAGAGTATTCAATACAATTATCGTTGGTGTTGCTGCAAAGCATATGGACTTTAAGAAGGAACAATGGTTAGAAATAATTGAAAAGACAGTTCCTCAAAAAACTATCGATATTAATAAGGCAGCTTTTGAAGTTGGCTATAATCTATAAGGTGACAAAATGGGACAAAAAATTGAGATTAAATTAAATGATGGCAGAGTAATGAGAGCTGAACTTTATGAAGATAAGGCTCCAATTACATGTAAAAACTTTTTAGAATTAGTAGATAAAGGATTCTACACAGGACTAATCTTCCACAGAGTTATTCCAGGCTTTATGATTCAAGGTGGCGGTATGTATCAAACTCTTGAAGAAAAAGGTGGATTAAAACCAATCAAGGGTGAGTTCAAACAAAATGGCGTAAAAAATGATATAACTCACGAATTAGGAGTTTTATCTATGGCAAGAACAATGGATCCTAATTCAGCAACATCACAATTCTTTATTTGCGTAGATGATGCATCTTTTCTAGATGGCCAATATGCCGCATTCGGTAAATTGATTGATTCAGATTCTGAAAAGGTTGCTGTAGATATTTCAAAAGTTAAGACAGTTACATTTAGATGGTATGAAGATGTTCCTCTAACACCTATTGTTATTGAATCAATAAAGAGAATTAAGGAGTAATTATGATTTGGGCTAAAGAAGAAACTCTATCTAGAGAAGAGATAGAAGCTATACAATTAGAGAAATTAAAGAAATTAGTAGTAAGAATGTATGATAAGGCTCCATATTTCAAAAAGAAAATGGATGATATGGGCTTAAAACCAGATTGCATTAAGACAATTAAAGATATTCAAAAACTTCCATTTACAACTAAGCAAGAAATGAGAGATAACTACCCATTCAACATGCTTATGGTTCCAATGAAAGATATTGTAAGAATCCATGCTTCAAGTGGTACAACAGGAAAGCCAACTGTAGTTGCATATACAAAAAACGATTTGGATATGTGGGCGGAATGTGTTGCAAGATTAGCTGTTGCTGGCGGTGCTACAAAAGATGATATCGCACAAATTTGTTTTGGTTATGGTATGTTCACAGGCGCTCTAGGTCTACACAATGGACTAGAAAAGGTTGGCGCTGCTATTATCCCATCTTCAACAGGTAATACACAAAAGCAACTTCTATATATGAAAGATTTTGGTTCAACACTATTAGTTGCAACTCCTTCATATGCTATGAGAATTGCAGAAGTAGCAAAAGAAATTGGTATTGACCCAAAGAAAGATTTGAAGTTAAAGATTGGCCTTTTAGGTAGTGAATTATTAACAGAAGCTATGAGAACTGAACTTCATAAGGTTTATGGCGAAGATATGTTAATTACACAAAACTATGGTATGAGCGAATTAATCGGACCTGGTGTTTCTGGTGAATGTGAATATCTTTGCGGTATGCACGTAAATGAAGACCACTTCTTAATCGAAGTTATTGACCCAGTTACAGGTGAAGTTTTACCAGAAGGCGAGAAGGGCGAAGTTGTTATTACATGTTTAGATAAGGAAGCTTTACCACTTATTCGTTATAGAACAAGAGATATTTCAAGATTATTCTATGGTAAGTGCAAGTGCGGAAGAACAACAGTTAGAATGGAAAATCTATCTGGAAGAACAGACGATATGTTAAAGATTCGTGGCGTAAATGTATTCCCATCTCAAATCGAAGAAGCTTTACTTGGTATTGAGGGAATCGGTCCTAACTATGAAATAGTTGTAGAGAAGAATGGAAGCTCAGATGTATTAACAATCAGAGTTGAATTAGATCCAGAAAAGATGCAAGATTCTGTAGCATTTATTGCAAATCTTGAAAAGACAATAAAAGACAAGATTAAGTTCATTCTTGGACTTGATGCAAAGATTAAGATTGAAAATCCTAACACACTTCAAAGATTTGAAGGAAAAGCAAAGAGAGTTAGAGATTTAAGAAACGCATAAGGAGATTAATTATGTTCGTAAAACAATTATGTGTATTTATTGAAAATAAGCATGGTAAATTCCAAGAATTAACAAACGTATTTGCTGAATATGGAATCAATATGATAAGCCTTAGCTTATCTGATAGCACAGCATATGGCGTAGCAAGATTAATCGTTTCTGATACGGATAAGGCTCAAAAGGCTTTAGCTGCTAACGGATTTGCATCTGTAGTAAATGATATTATGGCTATTAAGCTAGATAATAAATTAGGCGAATTAAATAAGCTAATTAAAGAACTAAACGAAGGCGGAATCGATGTTCAATATGCTTATTCATTAACGTCAGGTAAAGAAGCAGCAATTTTGCTTAAGACTCTTGATGATAAGAAGGCTGAAAAGATTATCGCTAAAAACCATAGTTTCTATACAGAAGAAGAAATCTATAATCTTTAATTATGGTAATAGATTTTCATAATCACTTTTATCCAGATAAAATAGCACAAAAGGCTATAGATAAGCTATCTACAGATGCAGATATAATTGCGTATACAGATGGCACGCTTCAAGGATTAAGTGATGATATTAAAAATGCCGGATATGATTTAGGAGTTGTGCTTCCAGTAGCTACAGCTCCTAAACAAGTCGAGGGCATAAATACTCGAGCAATCCAAGTTCAAGAACAATTTCCAAATTTAATTTCTTTTGCAGCAATGCATCCTGATTATGAAAATTATAAAGATGAAATCTTTAGAATAAAAGAATTAGGACTTAAAGGTATAAAATTCCATCCAGATTATCAAGAAACATTTTTTGATGATGACAAGATGCTTAGAATTTTAGACGAAGCATTTAAGAACGATTTAATAGTAGTTGTGCACGCGGGCATAGATATAGGGCTTCCTAATCCTGTTCATACAGGAATCGAGCAAATACTTAATGTCTTAGATATTTTTAAAGATAGAGCCCAAAAATTAGTCCTAGCACATACTGGCGGTTGGGGGCTATGGGATGAAGTGTATGAAAAAATTGCAGGAAGAAATGTTTATATGGATATCTCTTTCTCATTAGGCACTACTATAAAGAAATCAAATGGAAAAATTCAAAAGCTTATCGAAGATGATATGCTTATGAAAATTGTAAAAAAGCACGGAGTAGATAAAATACTTTATGGAACTGACTCTCCTTGGGGTGATCATAAAATGATGTTAGATAAATTTATGACACTGCCATTTACAAAAGAAGAGCAGGATAAGATATTGTATCAAAACGCTAAAAAGTTATTGAGGATATAAACTCAGATTGCAATAATTACTAAATGTTTGTATAATAGCAATAAACGAACAAATTTTAGTTCGCAAAAACAAAGGGATACCAATTTTTTTTCAATAATTAAAATTAGCTAGAAGAGTGACCGAATTTTGTGTTTTTGTATTATTCAATTAACTCAAAGTTACGATTACTAAAAGACTTGCACGATGCGATGTAATACTAAAAGGTATACAAAAACATAGGAGGAGGTTAAATAACTATGTCACAAACAAAACAATTTGTTGTGTTAGTTTTGGCTATTATGGTAATGTTGCTGTTATTGCCTATAGCTCAACTAACATTGACGCAGCAAGTGTTCGCAGAAACAGGCGAGCAACAAGAAGAAAACATTGCTTATACTTCAGCAATTGAACCTGATTTAGATTGTAGTATGCACAAAAGTGAGGGGACTGCATTGTCAGATGTTAGAACGGTAGTAACTGCTAGAGATAAGTATAAATCGCATTATAGCGTTTCAACTTATAGTACATTTTATTTTAATGCTAATAATATAAATCAAAAAACTATGAATGAATATTATAATAAGAATAATAGCGATAAAGTTTCTGGCTCATGCTCTTTAGTCGCAATGACAATGTTGGTAGAATCTATTAAAGATAATCCATATTTTTCAGTAAACAAGAATAAGCATCAAATATTTGCCGAGCTAAAGAGCAATTATCAAAACGTATCATGGACAAATACTTATAATGGTGGGTTTGATTTATTTTTCGCTAGAACATTAGAGAATTTCTTTAGTAGCAATGGCCATGATGTAGATGCACAATTAACTGTTTCGGCTTTAGTTGGAGCACAAGTTAATAATGGCTTTGTAAATCAAATAACTCCATTATCAGTTTTGTCATTTAGCTCTGCAGACTTAACATATAGTGGCGAAACTTGTGGCAATCATTCTGTTTTATATACTGGATGTTATGCGTACACTACTACATATAGAGAGAGAGTATTTGGCTTAATATATAAAACGGTTTCAAAGCAATTTGATGTATATGTTATTTGTAACGGTTGGTCAGATTATAGTTATGGTGGAATCGGGAATAGAATGCAGCTGTTAGTATTTGACGATACTGCAAGTATTAATGTCGTTGGTATTCCGGATTTATTTGAGCATATTTTATAAACGATAGAGAGATTTTGCTTATGCTGATTATTAATAATCTATTAAAAAAATATAAAAATAGAACTATTTTAAATATCCCGAACTTTACTTTTCGTGATGGTTTAATATATGGCATTGTAGGAGATAATGGATCAGGTAAAAGTACACTTATGAAATGTATGACTAATCTGGTTGATTATATGGGAAGTGTAATAATTGACTCGCAAGATGTAAAAAAATGTCCTATTGTATTAAAAGATGTAGGAGTATTAATAGAAACCCCAATGTTTTATAATGATATGACAGCAATTCAAAATCTAAATTATTTTTTGACAAACGAAAAGCAAGTAGAGCCATTACTAGATGAATTGGGATTATTGGATGTTGCAAACAAAAAGGTCAAAACATATTCATTAGGGATGAAACAAAAGCTTGGCGTTGCACTTACATGTTTGAAGGGCTCAAAGGTGATTATATTAGACGAACCATTTAATGGATTAGACGTTAATAGCGTAAATGTCGTAATAAATTTACTGAAAGAACAAAAAGCAAAAGGAAAAACTATTATCGTGTCATCTCATATGCCAAATACAATTAAGAAGTTGTGTGATGAAGTATACAAAATTGATGATAAGCATCTTCGTAGACTAAATAGTAAAGATGGTTGTAAATATGTATTCTCATTTGACTCTTTAGAAGATTTGGAGGCTGCAAAACACGCGCTAAAGGATGATAAGAATATACAAATGTCTTCCATTGGGATTGAATTGATTATAGAGTCTGCTGATCAAGATGAAGTTAAAAGAATAATAAATATACTTGCGGACTATAATATGGAAAGCTACGAGAAAGTATCACAAGAATTGGAGGCAATTTATTAATATGCTAAAAGAGTTTAAACATATATTTAGTCAAAAGTATTTGTTAATACTAATTGTATTTTTTGTATTTTGCGTAGTCGCTGCAATAAGTATGGCCAATGATGTGGCAGAAGATAAAAATGTTAATTTCTGTTATGATGTTGAAAAATATGAAAATATTCAAGAAATTAGAGCACGATATGAAAACTTAGACAAAGAAAAAGATAAAAATGCTTTATATCAATCTAAAGAACTATCTGAAGACTATAAAAACTATTATAAACAATTATATTCGATTATAATAGAAAACGATTTGCCATATGATAGTATGGTAGAGTTTCAGGATGCGACTTATAGCGGAATGAGGAAGAATACACACTTTCATCTTTATGGCATGTCAGCGTTTTTAATAATGATATTTATGTTGTATAGTAGCTTTTTAATAGGATCTGTAGTTCCAACTATAGATTTTACTAAAAAAACAGCAAAGCTAGTATATACGACAGGCGAAAAAAAAGATCGTATTCTAATGAAAAAATATATAGTATCATTAGGAGGTTTGTTGATAAGCGAGGTAGCGCTAGAATTGTTAGCAGCATTGTTTTCTCAAGCATATTCAGGTTGCGGAGTAGAATATTGTTTTTGGCTAGTCGGGAGAAACATAATTTTAATGAATTTTGGACAATTTATGCTCTTGCATATCGCACATAATGCATTATGGCTGATTTTAACATATACAATTGTGTACTATTTCTCATTCTTGTGTAAAAATACGATAATAGCATCATTAAGTGTTTTCTCTATGTTGCTTTTGAATTCGATGATAACGATACGATTTAAGCACGAATGGGCAGAAATATTATATAATATGCCAACCGCAGGATTGTTTGGCTGTTATGTTGGTGCGGAAGGTATTGCGGATTATAAATATATGTTATTTGGATTTATATATTTAGCGCTAAGTCTGATTTTATTTGCGGCGAGCATGTATGCTGTAAAAAAGTTCGATTTTAGCAGATAGATATTAATAAAAAAATGGAGCTCAATCGAGCTCCATTACTATTACATAGTAAGAATTACATTGAACGTAATACTTGATTTACTAATCCCATATCACACTTTCCAGCAAAATTTGTCTTAAAGTGCTTCATAACATTAGGGATAGATTTGTCGTCTAACTTTTCAATTTCAGCTTTGATTTCGTCTTTAGACATAAGCTTTGGTAAATACTTTTGAACAGTAGCGATTTGTGCGTCTAGTGATGCAACATTGTCTGGTCTATTTGCTTTAACGAAGCCTTCTTTTTCTTCGATTAATTCTTTTTCACATTTTTGTAGAATAGATACAACGTCAGCATCTGTTACTTCTTCGCCTTTAGCACGCTTATCAATGCTTGCAAGTAGAATCTTATTTACAATAAGGTCTAGGGCATTAATAGCATCCTTGTTTCTATCCTTCATTGCTTGTATTTTTTCTTTTTTAAAGAAATTAATATCCATTTATATGCCTCCGATTAATAGTTTGATTCTTCTAGATTAATTCCTAATAATTCATCAGCAGATACGTGTAGCGTATTGCAGATTTCATAAAGATTTTGCAAAGAAGGTTCAGCGCTACCGTTTTCGTAGTGGGAAATAGTTCTTTGCGATAAGCCTAAAAAACTTGCCAATTCTGTTTGTGACATACGTTTTTCTTTGCGGTATTTTCTTAAATTAGTTGCAAAATTCATATTTACCTCAACGTGATTTTTTGTAATCCTATTCAAAAAAAATGATACCAAATAGCCAATAATAAGTCAATACAAAATAGCCACAATATGTCCAACTTTTTTATCCAAAATACCCAAGCTTAGTGCGTGCGCGTATTATAGATAAATAAAACGCGCGTCTTTATTGAAATTTAAAGTTTAGTTTGATATTATTATATTTGTATAAATTTGCCTTACGAGGGATAAATATGAAGAACACTTACAAAATACTATTAATAACAATAATGCTTTTAGCAATAATACTTGCTTTTGCTGCATGTAATGATGACGATGTTAAGACATCTTTGGATAATCCAACAAATATCGCAGCAAGCGGATCTACAATAAGCTGGAGCGCAGTCGATGGTGCTACATCTTATGATATTATCGTAGAAGATGCTGAAGCAAAGAACACAGAAAATACATATTACAACTTAGATTTAACAGAAATAGGTTCTTATTTAATCAAGATTAGAGCAGTAGGAAAGAATTCTCAAGGCGCTGTAATTTATAGTGATTATGTAGAATATACATTTGTTAAGTCAGAAAAATTAGCTACTCCAACAGTAACAGTTAATGATAAATTAGCTACATGGGCAGCAATAGAAAATGCAGCTTCATATAATGTAAGAGTAGTAGATAGCTCTTCAACAGAATTATATAGCGGAACACAAAGCGAATTATCTTACAGCTTTGATAATGAAAAATATACATCAGTAGGTAAGTACACAATCCTAGTAAAGGCAATCCCAGAAGCAACAAAATCAGAATATGCAAACTCTGAAGCAGGCCCAGGTTATTATATTGTTACTTCAAAATTGTCTGCTCCATCAATTTCATCTGTTTCTTCAACAGCGGTAAGATGGACATCAATTTCCGGCAGTTCAAGTTATGAATTATATTTATATGAAGATGATGGAACATTAGTATCTACATATACAACAACATCAAATTCATATGCATTCTCTTATATGAAATTAGACAACTATGGTAAATATTACTGCAGAGTAAAAGCTATCGGTGATCGCGAAGTATATCTAGATAGTGAAGTTGGTGAAAGGGTTCCTGCATATGATTTATTAGTTATTCCAACAATCGATGAAACTACAGTTGATTTATATCAAGATGCAAGTGGTACATGGAAATTAAAATTTGAAGTAGAAAATACAAATAAATTATCTAGTATTACAATTACTTTAACAACAACAAAGGCAGATTCTTCATCTTCTATGTCAGCTATTGAAAAGACATTAGAAATGATTCAAGGCAAATCTGAATATACTATTGTATCAGATGCTGATTTTAATGCTGCTTTAACTTACTATGTTAAGAATACATCGGCAAGTGGATACATTAAGAACACAAAGCCATATGATGCACTTCAAACGTATTATACATTTGATGGTGTAGAATTTAAGAAGGCTACAGTTAGTGCTTTATCTAGTGTTATTGAATATTATGTAAAAGTAGGAGATCCTGGCGCTGATTATTATGAAGAAGCAAAGGGTGCTGTTTCATATACTGAAGTTAATAAAGATACAGCCGCTTTCAATACAAGAAATAATTACTATACAAAAGAAGCTGATGTATATACATTAGTTACATCTACATATGAAAACAAGGGAACTTATGATAATTTAAATTCTCAAGATACAACTACTGTATATCTAAAGAATAATGGCGATGGTACATATACAAAAATGGGTACATATACTCAACTTGATTCAACAGATTTAATTACTGAATATTGGGTATATAAGTCATTTACAGCATTTGATTCAAATACAACATACTATACTGCATCTTATGAAGAATTTGGTTCAGCAGATTATTCAGCAGATACATTCTATAAATTAGTAAAGACAACATTTGATACATCAATCGATGATTTATTCTTCGAAGTTGATACATCAGGTAATTATACATATAAGAAGACAGATATTGCATATTATGGAAGAATCTTCGATGTTACAGTATCTGCAACAGGTATTAAAGATTCGATTATCACAGGAAAGTCAATTGATGTTGATGGAAACTATATTTCATTTAGACATCCAAATAAAGTAGATGAGGATCTTGCATGGACTGCATCTCCTTTACAAGGATATTTCAAGACAGAAGCAGAATATATAGCATTCGTTACAGAATATGATGATTATTATGCAGTAGAATCTATTGGTGATTTGCAATATATGCAATATGACAATGATGGTGCTAAATATGTATTAATGCAAGATTTAGACGCTGAAGGTTACTACTGGGCTCCAATTGATTCATTTACAGGTTCAATTTTAGATGGTAACAACCACAAGATTTCTAATATCGTATATGCAAGAATTGATGGTAGAGCAGAAGCTTTAATATCTGAATCAAGTGGTGCTTCTATTTTGGATTTATATATAGTTGATGCTTCAAATGAGGCAGATGCTACAGAATATTGCGCTGGTATTATTGGCGATGCATATGATACACAAATTACAAATTGTTATGTAAAGGCAAAATTCTCAACAGCAACTTTTGCTGGTGGTATTATTGCTGAAGGTAAGAAAGTTAAGATAACAAATTGTCAAACATTAATCACAATTGAAAATGTAGCTATATCTGCTGGTATTGCAGCATATGGTGAAGATTTAGAGTTAAAAGGATGTATTGCATCTGGAAGCATTGATGTCGATGACGTATATTTCTCTCTAGGCGATTTTGACGCTATGTCAAATAATGGAAATATAGATGATGATTGTAGAATTTATGTTCTACAAGATAGCAAGTATGTATATGTTGGCGAATTTAGAGATAAAGATACTGTAGATTTTAAAGATGACGATGGCGAATATTATGAAGAATATTTCTTGAGAATAACAGAATTGTCTAGAGGTGTTGTAGCTGCAGGTTTAGTTAGCGGACTACAAGGTGGCTCAATAGATAATTCAATCGCTCAAGTATCTATTACAATTGATGCCCCTACAATGCCTGCTTATGCTGGCGGAGCAGTTGCTATGGCAAACCATTGTACTATTACAAATACATTTGCTGGTAATAAATATTCTAAGAATAACCCAGATAGAATGAATATTGTTGTAAATGGTCTACACACTATTGTTGGTGGTTTTGTTGGAGAAACAGTAGATGCAACAATAGATAATTGTTATACAACAATTAGAGTATCTGCAAAAGAAAATTTAGGTGGATTTGTAGGTAAATGCTCTGATGATTTAAACAATACAGGATCTCGAATAACAAATTGTTATTCAACAGGTGGCGTTGCTGATCAAATCTCAACAAACAAGGGATATTTTGTTGGTTATATGTATGATACTCATACAACAATAACAAATTGTTATATTTACGATTGGGAACATGCTACAGTTCATGATGACCATGCAACAACAGCTGCATCTTTAGATGCAATCAAGACTGCAATCAATGAAGCTAAAGCTGGTTCATTAGCAACAATCACAGGATATCTTGAACCAACACTTATGGATGTTGCTTATGCATCTGCTTACACAGATAGCATCAAGGCTTCTGGTAAGATCAATGTTAAGGCATATCTTGCTGTATATGATTCTACAACTCAAGAAACAACAATTATTGATATGTATGCGGATGAAGAAAAAGTAGATCAAATCGTAATTGGCGATAAGTCAGCTAAGGGTACAATCTTAGTTGTTCTACAACAAAAGGTTGACGAAAACAACGATGGCGTTGATGATGGAACTGGTGCTAGAGTAGTAATCTACATCACAGTAAGTTAATGCAAATTATAATCAAAGATTATACAACTAAATATTCTAAAGGCGCTCTATCTGTATGGAATGAGATTGTAGAGGATGGAGCTGCCTTTCCACAAGATAAGGCAATGGATTTAGAAGAATCGATTGTCTTTTTTAATTCGCAATCAAAAACTAAGGTAGCCGTTGATGAAAATGACAATATAATTGGTCTATATATCCTTCATCCAAATAATGTGGGAAGATGTGGCCATATATGTAATGCATCATATGCCGTGTCGGGTAAATTTAGGGGCATAGGAGCAGGGAAAGCTCTGGTTTTAGATTGTATCAAGATGGCAAAAGAATTGGGCTTTAGAGTACTACAATTTAATGCCGTTGTTGCATCAAATATTGCAGCATTGAATCTATATAAGAAATTAGGATTTACACAATTAGGGGTTATCCCTGGTGGCTTTAGAAATAAAAATGGGGATTATGAAGACATAATCCCGCATTATATTGTTTTATAGTTTTAATTATTCAGCGATTACTTTATCGTCTACAACTTCAACTAATTTGCTCTTTGTTGCTTTATCAAATAGAGAAGTAACTTCTTCTGATGGAGCTTCTGTTAATAGAGATACAACAATAGCTACTACAATACCTACGATGAAACCTGGAATGATTTCGTATAGATTTGTGTTGTAAATAGCACTATGTCCACCATAGTATTCGTAGTTCAATAAGAACATCCATAATACATCTACTGTGAATCCAGAAACGATAGCAGCTACGGCGCCCTTATAGTTCAATCTTCTCCAATATAGAGATAAGATGATAACTGGTCCGAATGCAGCACCAAATGCAGCCCAAGCAGCTGATACTAAGCTCATAATTGTAGCGAAAGCTTTAACGATTGGCTTATCACCATAACCAAGCATTGCGATAGCAAATGCAATTAAAGAAATAACAACAACGACGATTCTACCTGCCCATAAGATTTCTTTATCATTTGCATTCTTTCTAATAGTTGTTTTATATACGTCAGATGCGAATGCTGAAGAAGAAGCAAGTAATTGAGAATCGGCTGTTGACATACTAGCAGCTAAAATAGCTGAAATAATAACACCACCGATAAATACAGGGAATACTGTTGATGCCATCTTTACGAATACTGTTGAAGAAGATTCAACTGTATCGCCTAGATATAATCTACCAACGATACCAACAACAGAAGCCATGATAAGGATTAGAGTTGTCCAGCCAATACCGATGATTCTAGATTTCTTCATTTCTTTTTCTGACTTAATAGAAATGTATCTTACGATGATGTGTGGCATACCAAAGTATCCAAGGCCCCAGCCAAGACCTGTTAGAGCAGTAGAAACGCTTTCCCAATCGAACTTACCACTAACAAGTAAATTGTAATAATTTTCTGGAATATCTACGTTGCCTACAGCGCCATTTAATTTTAATAAGATAACAGCGATAATTGGAGTAATCATTAGGGCAGCTAACATTAATAAACCTTGTAAGAAGTCTGTCCAACATACAGCATTGAATCCGCCTAAGAATACATAAGCGATAATGATGATAGTTGCGATTGTCATACCAATTCTTTCATCAAGATTGAATAGTGTCTTAAATAATGTTCCGCAAGCTGTAATACTAGATGCACCATATACACAATATACGATGATAAAGATAACGGCACAAATGACTTGAAGAGACTTGCTAGAAGATAAGAATCTGTTTGTTAAATATTGAGGGATAGTAATAGAATCGTTAGCTAGAATTGAATATCTACGTAGTCTTGGAGCAACTAAAAACCATGCTAAAATTGTTCCGATTAAAAGACCAATTGAAATCCAAACTTGACCAATGCCATAAAGATAGATTGATCCTGGAAGGCCCATCAATACCCAAGCACTCATGTCTGATGCTCCGGCAGATAGTGCAGCAACCATACCACCCATTTTTCTACCGCCAAGGAAGAAACTCTTTTCTCCGCTTAGCTTTCTATCTTGCATAAAGAAGTATATACCAATGCCAATTACGACAAGGAAGTATAGTACAAATGCAACGATGTTTCCTGCTTCTACTTTCATATTTTTCACCTTTAAAAATTTTAATAATAACATTTAGATAATACGATAATTTACATAAGCGCGCAAGAAAAATATAAAAAAAGACCACGAGCGACTTGCCCGTGGTCGTAAAATGCTAAGGTTTTTCCTTTATACATATGGTAGTGGTTCTTCTACCTTTTCGCCGATTGCTTCAGTAGCACTAGCGATAACTTTGCCTGTATAGCATGTGAAGATTTCGTTAACCTTTAGTGGATCTAAGATACCTTTCTTCTTTTCAAATCTATATGTAAGAAGTGAAACGATTGGAACGATAACGATTGTAACTAGCATAGCAATAGCACCAGCTACAACAGCGTTAGCAAGATTTAGAACTTCACCTGAAGATAATGTGAATGCTAAGAAGTTCCAGTTAGCAAGTTTGTAGATTAGTGAGAAGATCATAATTGTCAAACCAACTACAAAGCTTGTCCATACAGCTGACTTTGTAACTTTCTTCCAGTATAAACCAAATAGGAATGGAGCTAAGAATGCGCCAGCTAAAGCACCCCAAGAAATACCCATCAATGATGCAATTTCACTGAAGTTGAATAATTTTTGAATGATAGCAATTGCAGCAGAGACAATAATGAATACTGCAATAAATATTCTCATAATTAAAACTTGCTTCTTATCTGTCATGTTTTCTTCTTTAACAATTGAACCTTTGATTAAATCAAGTGTTAGAGTTGAAGAAGATGTTAAAACAAGAGAAGATAGTGTAGACATTGAAGCAGATAAAACTAGGATGACAACAAGCGCCATCAAAAAGTCTGATGTAACTGCTTTTTCTAACATTGCTGGAACGATTGAGTCGAAGTCCTTTGTGTTAGATACGAATAATCTGCCAAAGCCTCCTAAGAAGTAACATCCACCAGCAACGATGATAGCAAAGATTGTAGAAATGATTGTACCTTTCTTAATATCTTGTTCATTTTTGATAGCATAGAATTTACCAACCATTTGAGGTAATCCCCATGTACCTAAAGATGTTAGGATAACTACGAAGATTAAGAATACTGGCATTGGACCTGCGAATGATGTATATTCCCAACCAATGTTTTCTGATGTAGCCATAGCTGTTACTGCTGATGTAAATCCGCCTTGAGAATTCAAAACAGCTGCGATAACTGCAATGATACCAACAATCATAATGAAACCTTGAACGAAGTCGTTAATAGCTGTAGCCATATATCCACCAACTGTTACATAGATAGCAGTAAGTACAGCCATAATACATACGATGATTACATAAGCAAGATTTTCATTTTCAAATTCAAATGCTACTGTGAATAATCTAGATAAACCATTGAATAGAGAAGCAGTGTATGGGATTAAGAAAATAAATACAATAATTGCTGCTGCTAACTTCAAAGACTTTGAATCAAATCTCTTACCAAAGAAATCTGGCATTGTTTTTGAATCTAACTTTTGTGTCATGATTCTTGTTCTTCTACCAAGAATTGACCAAGCAAGAAGTGATCCAATAAATGCGTTACCTAGACCAATCCATGTAGATGAAATACCAAATAAGTAACCAAATTGACCTGCATAACCAATAAAGATAACGGCACTAAAGTAAGATGTTCCGTAAGCAAAAGCTGTAAGCCATGGGCCAACGCTTCTTCCACCAAGAACAAATCCATTTACGTTTGTAGCTTTCTTTCTGCAGATGATTCCGATTGCAATCATGATACCGAAGAACACTACCATCATAACTACGTTAGTCACGATTCTAGATGTAGACGCTGCAAGTAAAAACATAATAACCTCCTAGTGCATAAGGCATAAAAAAACCTCTATGCATATTTACTTACATAGAGGACGAATAAATCCGTGGTACCACCTCATTTTACGCTAATTGCGCCTCAAACATTTTTACAGATGTCTCTGTCGTAGCCTACACATCTTTCGACTTCGGTACGCTGCTCCGAGAATGTATTCGTTATAATTGTCCTGATGCTTTTCACCAACCAACATCTCTCTAAAAGGCTCAAAGATAATTACTTGTTTCTCTTCAACGCTTTAACAAAATTTTATAGAAAAAATATATATATGTCAAGGCGCTTTTATTATGATAAAATTATCTTATGAGACGATTAACTTTATTTATTGATGCAGACGATACTTTATTGGATTTTGATGCGGCCGAAACTAGGGCAATAACTCAGACATTTGAAGATTATGATTTGCTAAAATATGACAACATTATTGAAAGATATAAGGTAAACAATTTAAAGGCTTGGAAGATGTTCGAAGTAAACGAAATTGAAAGAGATGATATCTCTACAATGCGTTTTAAATGGTTGTTCGATGAATATGGAATTGAAGGTATTGACCTTCATAAAATCAATGATTTATATTGGTCATATCTAGCTCAAGGTGCTGATGTAATTGAAGGCGCAAGAGAGTTTTTAGAGAAGGTTAAAAATGACTATGATTTGTATGTTATAACAAACGGAACAGCCTTTATTCAAGACTCAAGATTCAAACTTTCAGATATGTCAAAATACTTTAAAAAGAGATACATCTCGGAAAATTTGAATACAAGAAAGCCAGAAAAAGCCTTTTTCGAATACATCGAAAAAGACATAGGAAGCATAGATTACGAGAACTCATATATCGTTGGAGATTCTCTATCTAGTGATATTCAATGTGGAATTAATTCAGGTATAAAGACTATCTGGTTTAATAGAGAAAACAAACAGAATACAAAAAACATAATACCAAACTATGAAGTTAAAAGCTTCGAAGAATTGTACGATTTAGTAGAAACGATAAGGAAGGCATAACATGGAAAATTTTATTTACTACGCACCAACAAAAGTAATATTTGGAAAAGACGCAATTCTATCTTTAGGCAAAGAAGTATCTAATCTTGAAGATCAAAAAGCTATGATTGTTTATGGCTCTGATAGAGTAGAGAAGAATGGAATACTAGAAACTGTAGAAAGTGAACTCGATACATGGGGAGTTGAACATATTCGTTTTGCGGGAGTTAAAGCAAACCCAACAGTAGCTCATGCTAAAGAAGGTATTAATATTGCAAAAGAATTTAACGCAGATATAATCATCGCTATTGGTGGTGGTAGTGCTATAGATACTGCAAAGGCAATTGCGATTGGTGCAATTAATTCTGGAGATATTTGGGATGTATGGCAAGGCAAGATAAAAGTACAAGAAGCTCTTGATGTTGCTTGTGTATTAACAATCCCTGCTGCTGGATCTGAAATGTCTAATAGTGCAGTTTTGACTAATGAAGAAACAATGCAAAAGGTTGGTTTAACAACCGATATCTATAGATGTAAGTTTGCGATAATGGATCCAACGTATGCTGAATCACTTCCTAAAAAGCAAATTGCTTGTGGCGTTGTAGACATTATGATGCACACTCTTGATAGATATTTCTCGCCAAAGATAATGCAACATAATCATATGACTGATGCTATCGCTCATGGACTTCTAAAGACTGTAATTAAATGGGGTAAGATTGCATATGATGATCCAACGAATTATGAAGCAATGAGTGAGATAATGTGGGCAAGCTCACTATCTCATAATGACTTAACTGGACTTGGTGGCGGAAGAGATTTTTCTGTTCATCAATTTGGGCATGAAATTAGTGCTAAATTTGATATAACTCATGGTGAATCATTAAGTGCTATATGGGGTGCTTGGTGTAGATATGTTATGGATACAGACATAGATAGATTTGTTCTATATGCAAAAGAAGTATGGGGCGTAACTAAAGACGGAGAAGATGGTGCTATTGAAGGAATCATTAAAACTGAGGAGTTCTTTAAGAGTTTAGATATGCCAATTCGTATACCAGAATTATCTTGCGGAATCCTTGATGCAAAGACGCTCGAAGAATTAGCAGAGCGCTGTACAAGAAATGGTGCTAGAAAGATTGGAACATTTAATCCATTAGATACAAAACAAGTTAAAGAAGTGTATTATTTAGCCAATTGCTAGTAGACAAATAAGTTCTAAAATTAAGAGCCTGCGAGAAAATCGTGGGCTCATTTTTTAACACTTTTTTGGCTAAAATTATTTTTGTTATATTTATATATTGCGCATTTAATTTTTAGCGTGTTATAATGTTTTTAATTCTAAAAATAAATATTACAACAAAACGTGGAGGGTAATTATGGCAGAAGAAAAGAAACAAAAGAGTACATTTATTCAATTCATTTTGTTTATTATCATGAGTTTAGCTGCATTCGTTGTTCAATTCTTAATTGTACAATTCGGACCAGCCGGACTAAAATTATGTGGTGTAGATGACGCCCAAAAAATGGATTTTTGGATTTTTAAGGGCTATACACTAGCAGCATTTATATCATTCTTAGTAGCAAATACTTTAGCAAAGATTATTTCTTATATTTTGAATAGAAAGAAAACATTTAACGCTGTTAACAATTTGGTATTCTCAATGACGGTATATGTAATTATGTGTGTAACATTAATTATTGTTGAGACTATCATTGGAGAACCTTTAGCTAAAGCTTATGCAAATCTATTTGCAAACAATCCTGCAGTTGCAGAATGGGCTCCAACAATGTCAATGATTACATATTCAATCGCTGACTTCCTAATCGTATTCTTAATGGAAAAATTCGTAATCATGAACGA
>JAEEWC010000051.1 GCA_016287155.1 Clostridia bacterium
GGCCAGAGCCAATGATTAAAATCTTTTTAATATCCTTTCTTTTTGCCATATTAGTAGCCTCCTGAGCAAAAATTTATTTTTCTATTTTTTATATACGATATTACCTTCAAATACCGTAACTTGATTTTCACCTTTTACTTCACATCCAACAAATGGAGTTGCTTTTCCCATAGACAAGAAATCGTTTGGATCAATTTTAACGGCTTTATTTAGATCCCAAATGCTGTAATCTTGTCCAAGAGAGATGTTGAATCTATTTCTTGGATTTATAACTAAAAGGTCAATTAATTTTTCAAGTGTAATAACGTTTTTTAATACTAAGTTTGTATATAGAACTTGGAAAGCATTCTCAATACCAACAATACCAAATGGACTCTTCTCAAGCCCCTTTGATTTTTCTTCAGCTGAGTGTGGCGCATGATCTGTTGCGATACAATCTATTGTGCCATCTTTAATGCCCTTGATTAATGCTAATCTATCTTCAACGCTGCGAAGTGGTGGATTCATTTTCCAAATACCATCTTCTTTTAGATTTGTTTCATCTAAAATAAGATAATGTGGAGCTGTCTCGCATGTTACATCTACGCCTTCAGCTTTTGCCTTTCTTATAATCTCTACACTCTCTTTTGTAGATATATGACATACGTGGTATTTAGCGCCAGTTCTTTTTGCTATTTCACAATCTCTTGCAATTTGTTTATATTCAGATGCTGAGCAAATTCCTCTATGGTTATGTTCTTTTGCATATATACCATCGTGGATGTAACCACCCTTTAGGAGCTCGTTTACTTCACAGTGTGCAACTATAATCTTGTCTAGCTCAACAGCCTTTTTCATAGCCTTTTCCATCATCTCGGCTCTTTGAAGACCACGTCCGTCATCAGAGAAAGCAACGACCTTATCTTTAAGTCCATCCATATCTGATAACTCTTCACCTTTTTCACCAACAGTGATTGCACCATAAGGTAGAACATCAATGATAGCATCTCTATCTATAATGTCTTGTTGAATCTTTAAATTTTCAATTGAATCTGGAACTGGATTTAAATTAGGCATTGTGCAAACTGCTGTGTATCCACCATGAGCTGCAGCCATTGCTCCCGTCTTAATTGTTTCCTTATATGAAAAACCTGGCTCTCTGAAATGAACATGCACATCACAAAAGCCAGGTAAAATTGTATATTGATTAGTGTTAAAATCTTTAAGCGCTTCATTACTCAAAAAATTATCTAAAATAATTTTTGCGTGAGATTCTGGTATACAGAAATTAGCTTTAATCATCCTTTGACTCCTTTTGGCATCACAGTACCATTTAAAGAAAAATAAGTCTCATCTGTGCGACAAGACTTATACTAATTCAAGTATTAATATATTATTACCTTGTCGACTTCTCTGAATCAACTTAAAGATTTATCTTTGGTTGTATTGTAGCATACTTTTTAATATATACAAAATGATTTTTAATAAATATTAATTATTCAATTAAATTGTATATATGCAAGATAAATTATTTATTTATGATACTAAATAATGTCGCTTCATCTATTATTTCAATTCCAAGTTTTTGAGCCTTTTGAAGTTTTGAGCCAGCATCCTCTCCAGCAACAACTAAATTAACAGCTTTTGAAATGCTATCTGCACATTGACCACCGTTTTGTTCTATTAATTCTTTTGCTTGAGAACGCTTAAGTGTTGGAAGTGAGCCAGTTAAAACTACTACCTTGCCAGTAAGCACTCCTTCAACTTCTTGCTTTTCTTCAATTTGAACGCCAAGAGCTAATAATCTATCTACCTTTTCATTATTCTTTTCATTTTGCCAAAAAGCAATATAGCCATCAGCCATGATTTCACCAAAATCATCAAGGGCTAATAAATCTTCTTTTGTAGCCTTTCTTGCAGCATCTAAAGTTTTAAATCTATATGCTAATTGCTTTGCAGCCTTTTTACCAATATTTGGAATGCCTATTGCAAATAGAACTTTATCTAGTGTTGTTTGACGAGAATCATCAATAGCTTTAATAACGTTAGATATCTTTTTCTCTTTGAATGAATCAAGCCCTTCTAGATCCTCTTCTTTTAGAGCATATATATCTGCGTAAGATTGAATCTTTCCTTCTTCGTATAGAAGCTCTAGCGTCTTTTCAGATAACCCTTCTATATCCATTGCTTCTCTAGATACAAAGTGAGACATTTGAGAAATAATAGCTGGAGCACATTCTTTGTTTGTGCATTTAATAAATACTCCTTGTACTTCAACTGGAGAGCCACAAGCTGGACAAACTGAAGGTGGTATAACATCAATAGAATTTTCTGTATGCTCTGCAATACCAGTAATTTCTGGTATTACATCGTTTGATCTACGAATAAATACACGAGAATTTATCTTTATATCTTTTCTCTTAATTTCTGAAATGTTAGATAGAGTAGCACGAGAAACAGTAACACCTGCTAAATCTACTGGATCTAAAACCGCAATTGGATTTAATTTACCTGTTCTAGATACTTGCCATAAAACATCACGAAGAGTTGTTGTTACTTCTTCTGCTGGAAATTTAAATGCTATTGCCCATTTTGGGAATTTTTCTGTAAAGCCATAACTATCTCTTAGTGCTGTATCATTAATTTTAATAACAGCTCCATCGATAAGAAAATCTAGATTAGGACGAACTGATAAGATATCGTCTAAGCCTTTTATGATGTCGTCTTTGTTATCGATTAATCTATAGAAAGGAGATGTTTTAAATTTTTGCTCTTTTAAAAAGCTTATCATCTCTTCGCCAGTTTTGAATTCTTTTCCTTCAATATAATTTACGTTATAGCAAATAACTTCAAGTTTTTTCTCAGCAGTTACTTTTGGATCTAAATTACGAATAGCACCAGCTACACCATTTCTTGCATTCTTAATTGGTGTTACACCTTCACGCTCGTTATATTTCTTTAATTCAGATAAAAGCATAATGCCTTCACCTTGAACTTCAACAGTATCTTTGTATTCAATAGATAGAGGTACACAACGAATTGTTTTAACTTGCTCTGTTACATCTTCGCCTTCAATACCATTACCACGAGTGGCTGCTCTTACTAATTTACCATTTTCGTAAAGAAGGTTAATTGTTAGACCATCAAATTTATATTCAAGTGAACATAGTGGCATTTTATTGCGATTTGCTGCAATTAGTTTATCTAGCCAAGCTATCATGGCTTCCTTTGTTTGACACTTATCTAAAGAATATAGTCTACCTAAATGCTTTACTGTTTGGAATTTCTTTAAAACTACATCGCCAACACGCTTTGTAGGAGAATTGTCTAGAACTACGCCCGTTTGCTTTTCTAAAGCTAGTAATTCATCATATAACCTATCATATTCAACGTCAGATACCGTTGGGTTATCCAATGTGTAATATTGGTAAGCATATTCGTTTAATTTTTCTACTAGTTCATGCATTCTATCCATAATTCACCTATATTATTTTACAACAGAAATAGGAGCTAAGCGAAGATTAAATTTCTTAACGCCAAGTCCTTCAAATTTAATATCTGCGTTTTCCCCTGTTATTGCCAAGATTTCACCCTTTCCAAATTTAGTATGTTCAACTATTTGACCAACCCTAAATTGTGTTAAATCTTTATCCGAAACTGGCTTTATTTCTTTCTTTTCGGCAAAAGATGGTGTTGGTTTTGAAGCGAATGTTGATGTATAGCCATAAGATAATTTCTTCTTTGGATAAGATACATCGTCATCATCATATGTTGGGGTCTTTAACATATCTGCTTCTTTTAAGAATATTGATGGCGTTGTGAAATTCTTTTGGCCAAAACGATATCTTTGTTGTGCTTGAGTTAGATATAGTCTCTC
This sequence comes from Clostridia bacterium, assembly GCA_016287155.1. Taxonomy (GTDB): domain Bacteria; phylum Bacillota; class Clostridia; order Christensenellales; family UBA3700; genus UBA3700. The sequence goes on from JAEEWC010000051.1 coordinate 3,857, forward strand.
TTTTGCACGAGTTATCGCTACATACATAATTCTTCTTTCTTCTTCAATTTCATCAGTTGTTGTATCCATACGTCTTATTGGGAAGATGCCATCCTCCAACCCAACTACAAAAACACATCTAAACTCTAATCCTTTAACACCATGAACGGTAGCGATTGTTAAAACATTGCCACCTAGCTTTTCTTGATCATCTTCAGAAGTTTGAAGTGTTACTGATTGCAAGAATTCGTCAAGTGTTGATTCAGGATTATCTTTAATGAAATTTTTAATAACTGTAATTAATTCAGATAAGTTATCTAATCTATCTTTATCTTCTTCTACATCAACATCATACATTGATGCAAAGTCGATTGTTTCATATACATAATCTATAAAGGAATCTAAATCCATTAAATCCCTTTTTGCATATAGATCATTAACTATTGCTGCAAAGTTCATAAGCTTGTTCTTTGTAACAGTAGTTAAATCTAATTTAGATAAATCTTGTAGACCGTCAAATAAGGTTATTTTTTTAGCATCGCAAGCTTCTTTGAACTTTTCGATAGCACTATCCCCGATTCCTCTTTTTGGAACGTTTATAACGCGAAGAATACTTTCCGAATCTTTAGGGTTAGTAACAATCTTTAAATATGCAAGAAAATCTTTTATTTCTTTTCTTTCATAGAATTTATGTCCACCAATTAAACGATATGGGATATTGTATAGATTACATTTTTCTTCAAAAGGTCTTGTTATTGATGATGTACGAACTAGGATTGCAAAGTCCTTATCTTCATAATCCGAATTACGCTTAAGCATATTTATTTGAGATAGAACATAGTCAGCTTCTTCTAGCTCATCCCATGCTTTTTTATATTCAACTTTAACGCCACCTTCTTTGTCCGTCCAAAGTTCTTTGCCCATTCTTTCTTTGTTGTTACGAATGACTTTATTAGCAACATCCAAAATTTGCTTTGTGGATCTATAGTTCCTATCTAGTTTGAAGATTTTACATCCTGGGAAATTCTCGACAAACTTTTTAATGTTTGTATAGTCGGCGCCACGCCATCCGTATATTGATTGATCGTCATCGCCTACTACAAATACGTTTGCGTATTTATATCCCAAAAGACGAAGTATCATATATTGAATCTTGTTTGTATCTTGAAATTCATCGACATGTATGTATTTATATCTTTCTTGATACTTCTCAAGAATGTCTTTTCTTTCAGCAAATAGCTTTAGAACTAAAAGCAATAAATCGTCAAAATCTAAAGCATTATTTCTAATTAATTCATCTTGATAATCTTGATATGCTTTTATGATTAATTGCCATCTCGGAATGCCTCTAATTTTAGATGCATAAGATTGAGGGTCAAAGCCATAGTTTTTGGCATAAGATATATGGCTTCTTATTTCTTTTATAATATTTTTCTTATCGTCATCAAGATTGTAGGCTTTTACTAACCTTGTAACAATCTTTGTTGAATCTTCATCATCATAGATTGAAAAGTTCTTTGTGTATACACCAAGTGCTTCAATATCTTGACGCAACACCTTTGTACAGAATGAGTGGAATGTAGATATTTGTGCGCCACGAATACCAGTTACATTTTCTATTCTATCTTGCATTTCTTTAGCTGCTTTATTTGTGAATGTAATAGCTAAAATGCTATATGGAGATACTCCCTTTTCAATTAAATTAGCAATACGGTATGTCAAGACTCTTGTCTTGCCAGAACCAGCCCCTGCTAATACTAATACAGGGCCCTCTAGTGCATATACTGGTTTTAATTGCTGTTCATTTAATAAAGATTCGTAATCCATGGGATTATTATATCATAGATATAAGGATTTGAAATACGAAATATCTTTATTTCTCGTATTTTGGCTTAACTCTTTGCTCTAGCATTAAAGAGAATGCTGTTTGATGATCCTTTCTCTTACCATTATTTAAAGTAGCCATTAAATCCATATCTTCTTTTGATAAAGTAAAATCAAAGATAGATATGTTTTCTATAATATGCTTTTCTGAACTGGATCCAGGGATTACTATAAAGCCCATTTGTGTATGCCACTTTGTTACGATTTGACCTGGAGTTTTATTGTACTTCTTTGCTAGTGTTTGAACTTGATTACTATTTAATAATTCAAGTGTTCTCCCTCTACCACATAGTGGAGCCCAAGACATTAACTTAATGTCTTTAGCATCAAGAGTTTCTCTTAACTTTTCTTGTGGAAAGAATGGATGACATTCTACTTGGTTAACTTGTGGTAGGATATCAAATTCTTTTAATAGTGCTTCCATATATCTTCCTTCAAAATTAGAAACACCTATACTTCTAACAATACCTTTCTTATAAGCATCAAGGATTAATCTATATACTTCTCTCCACTTTGGAGTTGGTCTATGAACAAATAGTAAATCTATATAATCTACACCTAATCTATCTAATGTATTTTGAACTGCATTAGGATTATTATATTCAGAAGCCCAAATCTTTGTAGAGAGGAATAAATCTTCTCTTTTAATGCCACTATCTTTAATAGCTCTACCTACTGCTTTTTCGTTTCCATAGATATTAGCTGTATCTAGCATCTTATACCCATTTTTAAGTGCGATAAAAACGCTATTATATGCATCGTTTGGTTCTAATCTAAATGTGCCTAAACCTACATTTGGCATCTTAATACCATTGTTTAAAATCAGTTCTTCCATAGTTAACTCCATTTATGATTCGCGCTTTTTAGCTTTCTTGCTTTTTACTTTCTTAACAATTAATACTACTATTCCAGCAATGGCGCCTGCGATTAGTATACAAATCACAACAAATGCTGCTGTATTATCTTCTGCATATTCTTTTAATTCATCCGAAATATATTGAGCCGTAACCTTATTGTTTGTATTCCAGTTTCCATGCCAGTTAGCGTCGCTTAAACCTGTAGGCATTTTTATTGCAGTTATATTCTCATCAAACGCCTTTCGGCCTACGTATTGCAAGTCTTTATTTAATTCAACTTTAGAAAGATTTTTACAACCCATAAATGCTTTGTTATCGATTGTCTTTAGTGTTGATGGGAATTGCACCATTTTTAAATTATAGCAATTATAAAAAGCCTTTTCTCCAATCGTCTCCAATCCTTCATTAAAAATAATACTCGTTAATGTACTATTATCTTGGAACAATGCTTCATCAATCTTTTTTAAACTACCTTTGATTGTGAAGTTTGTTATATATAAATTGCTTATATAATCTCTTGTTAATGACGTTGCATCTATTACTTTCAATTCATTTATATACCAGCCTGATGTTTTAGCAAAATATTTTGAAATGTTATCATTTGAGTAATTATTTACTTTTTGAGATATAGTTAGAGTTGTTACGCTACAATTTGCAAATGCATTTTGTCCTATGTTAATAACTTTACTTAAATCTAAAGTTCTTAACGCAGTGCACCCATTAAAAGCATATTGCTCAATAGTAATATTTTGGCCCTCAATATTAATTGAACTTAATAATTTACAATTTTCAAAGCTATGGGCATAAATTGTACTCGAGTCAGCTTTGATATCTAAAGACTTAATAGCTGTAGCCGCAAACGAATACTCTTTATATTTTACACCTGCATACAACGAAACAATTTCAGTTAAATTTCCGCAGTTTTCAAATGCATGTTGAGGCACTTCTTTAAGTATATTCAAATTTACTTTTTTCAATTGAGAACAGTTTGCAAACGATCCTTCCCCAATAGTTTCAATAGTTGAATCTAAAGCGACCTCTTTTATCCCAGTAGCATTGAAAGCATTTGCTCCAATTGATTTAATACCTTCAAATTTATATTCTGTAAGATTATTACAACCATCAAAGAAGTTATCTGGAATCACTTTTTGCCCTATAGGATTGATTTTAATACTATTAGTCATCTTTCCCTGAGGCATTAAGTTTGTAATACTTTTAACCACTTCTGTATAAATGTTATATTGTGTTATTCCGCTACATCCTACAAAGATTTCTTTACCTAAATCGCTAGCATTTGAAGGAAGTGTTATTTTATTCAATCCGGTACAATCATTAAATGCATAATCACCAATTGTTTGCACAGCACTTGGAATAGAAATACTTGTTAAGCTTTTGCACCCCTTAAAAGCGGACTCGCCAATTGTTCTCACCGTATTTGGAATAGAAATACCTGTTAATGACGCACAATTAGAAAAAGCTTCTGCACATAATACGGTTGGATTATTAGTTACTTCTATTGTCTTAACATTATTTGCAAAATATGTTCCGAATATACTTTCTATTCCATTTTCTAAAAGAGGAAGTTTAATGCTTTCTAAATTTCCAATTCCAGAAAATGCGCCTATGCCAATTATTGTAACTATATTTGTCAAATTAATTGATTTAATTTGGCAGTTCTTAAACGCATAATCTCCAATCTTTGTAACATTTGACCCGATACTATTCAAAACTAGGCATCCACATCCATCGAATGCATGATCTCCAATGGTTTTTATACTAGAGTTAATACTATTCAAAGTAAGGCCGCTACAGCCATCAAATGCGTGCGCAGGAATAGATGTCAATCCTGAGTTTAAAGAGATACTACTTAATCCTGAACAACCCCAAAAAGCTCCCTCTCCAATACTATTCAAATATGCAATAAACGCACCATTAGTTAGGTTTGAACATCCTTTAAATGCGTTATTGCCTACTGCATTTATAGTTCCGTTAATAGTTAGATTCTTCAAAGAAGAACAGCCTTCAAAATATGAATTTGGAATTGTTTGGGAATTTGCGTCCAATGTAATAGTAGTAATTTTTGAGACTAAGTCAGTTCCAAATATTTGCATTAAACTGTTTGCAAATACTTTAATTCTAATACTTGTAATTTTATTACATTCATAGAATGCATTTTCGCCGATATTTGTTATGGCTTCGTTTAATGCTAATTCCGAAAGATTAGAACAGCCCTTAAAAGCAGAATTAGGGATGCTTGTTAAGGAATTGCTAAACTCAACGCTTTCTAGGTTTTTACAGCCTTCAAATGCGCCTACACCTAAACTATTTATTGTAGACAAGAATGAAAAATCCGCAATTGATGCACAACTTCTAAATGCACATTCGCCGATATTGCTTAAGTTGCTACTCAACGTAAGCGAAGACAAATTTTCGCATCCATCAAAATAGTAATTTGGGATTGTGTTATTATTATCAGTTACAACTATAGTAGTAATTGTTTTGTATGCAGACAAGAACAAGGTTTTAATTGGATATTCCATTTTTTTAATTGTTGCATTTGCAACCTTTTCGCACCCATAAAACATTGAATCATCATATTGGGCTCCTGTCGTATTGATGCTAACCGTAGACAAATTCGTGCAATAACTAAATGCTGCATATCCAATTGAAGTAATTGAACTTGGAATTGTAAGATTAGTTATTGCCCCACAACTAATAAAGGCGTGCGATCCAATCGATTTAATACCATCTCTTAGATTTAGCACTGATAGTGATTTGCAGTTTGAGAAAGCATTATCGCCTATATTTTGAAGTTTTGTCAAAGAATCTATTCCATTCCACTTTTGGCAATTATTAAAAGCATTTTCAGAAATGCTAACAACATTACCTATCCCCGTAATAGTAGTTAAATTTTTACATCCTGCAAAGAATGAAGGAGCGATGACATTTGGATTATTATTAATATTAATCGTACTAAATGTTGAAACACTTGAATCTCCAAATATATAAATCAGCGCATTATTTACCATTGGCATTGTTAAAGTTGAAGTAAGGCCAACTGAATCAAAAGCTTCATTGCCAATTGATGTGATACTTGAGCTTATCTCAGTTAATGTTAAATTTGAACAACCATAAAACGCATATTCTGGAATCGCTGTAATTTGTGAATTTAAATTAAATGTATTAAGCCTTGAACAGTTGTAGAAAGATCCCATACCAATACTTGTTAAATTTGGAATAAACCCAAATGTTGTTAACGCATAACAATTCTTAAATGCATAATCGCCAACGCTATTTATCGAGCCCTCAATATTTAATGTTCTAAGTGATGTAAATCCTTCTAAGAAATGGGCTGGCACCCTTGTGTAACTCGTAGCTAATGTTACATTTTCAATGCGAGCTGCAACACTGTCTCCAAACAAGTCTTTTAAGCTTGACTGAATTGCAAATATTTCCAAATTTGTTAGATTAGAGCAATCTATAAATGCATCATTACCAATACTTGAAACATCTTGTTTTAAAACTAATGTTGTTAACCATATACAACCATAGAATGTTTCTTCTGCGATACTAGAGACATTATTTAATGTAATTGTCTCTAAAGCTGCACATCCTCTTAAGGCTCCCTTTCCAATTGTTTGAGAATTACTTATAAATGAAAAATCTCTCAAACTTGAACAGTTCATAAAAGCATAATCGCCGACATGCGAAACATTTCCATTTACATTAAGTGTTTGTAAATACGTACAATTTTTAAAAAACTCATTAGGGATTGTCCCGTTATAAACATTTAGATTAACTGACTTTATATTAGGTAATGCAAAAGAGTCAAACAAATATGATAACCCGCTTTCGTATCTTGAAGATATTGAGACAGCGCCCACACTATTGCAACTTCCAAAAACATTATTTCCAAATTCGATATTATCACCAATAATATCAACACTATCAGCATTAGAACAGCCCCAAAATGCTTTTTCGCCTACGTTTACAGCATTAGATCCTAATGTGATAGAATTAATCATTTTGCAGTTATAAAAGGCTTCTTTCTCTATATTAATAATCGCGCTAGTATCGATTCCTTCCAACTTGGTACAATTATAGAATGCAGAAGCTCCAACGCTTCTTATATTTGCAAAGCTTCCAATGCTTGTTAGATTTGAACATTTATAGAATGCTTTTTCGCCTACCGTCTCGATATTTGTATCCGTATTTAAAACAACTAAGGCGGTAAAACCATAGAAATATTCGTTTGGCACATTCTTTAATCCATAGATTGTTGCCCTAGCAATACTGCTGCTGTTTTTACTATCAAAAACATTAGACAAAATGACGCCATCTAAATATGGCATCTTAATCTCTTTTAATGAGTTATTTGCGCCAAAAGCTTGATCTCCAATAGTTTTAACAGATGAAGGAATATCTATTGTGCTTATCCTAGAATTATTATAGAAGGCTTTCGCTCCTATTGATTCTAGCCCATCATTAAGCATTATTTGCGATAAATTAATACAGCCACTAAAAGCACTATTCCCGATGCTCTTTAATGCTATATTCGTACAATTAATACTACGTAAATTTTTACATCCTTCAAATCCACTATCGCCAACGCGAATCAAAGATCCATTAATTATTACGCTATCTAGGACCTCATCATTTGCAAAGCTTGAATTTCCTATTGTAACATTTTCCCCTGTTATTGTAATTGTTCTTAACTTTGGCATACCATCCGCAAAATCGTTTGGGATATTTGAATAATTATTTAAATATAAAGACTCAATTTTGCCAGCTGAACTTCCAAAAGTAGAATCGATAGAATTTACTGCATTGTCGTTTTGCAAAGTTAAAGTTGTAATATTACGGCATCCGCTAAACGCATCGTTGCTTACAGAAGTTAATGTCTTTGGTATTTCAATATTATTAATTGATGTACAATTTGCGAATGCCTCGGATTTTATATTTGTAATTTCTTTACCGAAAGATATAGATTTTAGTTTCGAGCAATCGTAAAAAGCTTTTTCTCCAATATATGTAATTCTATCAGAATTCTCAATTATTGCTAGGTTTATACATTCTTCGAATGTATTATCTCCTATAATATAGTCTCTATCTCCTAGAACAACTAATCTCAAATTCCAACAATTTTTAAAGCTAGATTCTTCTATTGTTGCATTACTTTCTGTAAATACAATCTCCTGAACAGACTTATTCTTTTTAAATGTCTTCTTTGAAACCTCTTCAACACTTAAATCATCAATCTTTGCCGGGATTGTATATTTCAACTTTTCTTCATTGAACAAACCATCTATTATGATTGAGTTATTATTCCCATAAATATAGTAATATGTATCATCATATCCATCATATCTATTGATGTAATATCCATACATCGAGAAGAATGTTATTGTCATCAATACATATACAGCAACTGTGCCCAACGAGTATTTAAACATCTTTGGACGCTTATATTTTTTCAAATTCCTATATATGCCAAGTCCACTTAACAATGCTATCACTGATAAAACTGCAAATATTGTCAACAAATTAGATCTTTCCCACATCTCTTTTAACAACGTGAAATTATACTTTGCTGCAAAAGTTGTAAGAATAGTAAAAGTTATAACGCCAACTGCACTTGGAGCATATTGCAATGTCATATCCATTGCTCTTCTCATTTTTATATTTTCATCTACGATTCTTTGGGCATGTTCTATAAAGGAAATTCTAAAAATATTATATAATTTGTTTAAATTATATTTATTATATTCTTCATATTCTTCTTCGTTTTGTATGCTTTGAATTACTTCTTTTTTTATCTCAAAAGAATAATTCTCTTTATTCAACTCTTTATTGAACAACTCAGACAAAACTTTACAATGAGAAAACAATGATAAGTGTCTATCCAAAAACAAACTATAGTACTTTAAAATATATTCTAATGCGCTAAGCTCCATTATTGGAGCCTCATCAGAATAATCCATTTCTAAAAAGTTCTCACTTTCTGCACCAATTGTTTTTAATAGATCATTTATAGGCATACCTTTAACGCATATGTTTTTGGCAATAAAATTACGTGCCTTATCTAGCAAAGAAAATACTGTCTTTTGCTTTGGCTCTTCTAGTTGTAAAACGCGGCCTATACGTCTTAATAACGCATGAATTTTATACGCAAATATTCGCAACTTGATTAACCCAGCTTTTTCTTTATACTGATGCTGTGCATACTTATCTTTGATAATATCGGCTTGTTCTTCCCAAGTTTGTACAAATTCCAATTCACTTACTTTTTCTTTATTTATAAATGAATTAACATCAGATACAAACTTATTGAAATTAGCATATCTATATTTTTTATTTGTTGGAAGTTCGGCAAATTGCTCCTTTTGGCCACAAAAATTAACGCCTAAGTTAATCAAATCCATAATTTTAATTTGATCCAATCTTGCTACGGATAGAATTGCTGAACTACTTAAAGCGTGTTTTGCAATGTTTTTATCTTTTTCTATAATAGATTTAAACCCTGTTAAATCTTTTTCGTCGATAGATATATCATAGCCCAAATTTTCTAATTGCAAATCTATTGAATCTACAGGGCGAATAAAACTATTAGGGATATAATCATCCTCGATTTTAAAATCTTCTATTAAGTACTTAAGAGGAATATCCTTCGGAGAAAGAGGATTAGCTCTTTCCGCACTGATATATCCAGGTTCTTTTTTCTTACTAGCCATTTATTCCTTAATCGATTACAAAGCTGCCCTTACGATCAACTTCTGCTAATACATATTTATTTGAATTTATTGTTATTGTATAGAAATATGTTCCAGCGGTTGCATAGTCAAAATCTATTATTTCATTTTCACATGCTTCTTCTGAATAATACTTAATCGTATAATCTATAGACTCATTCTCTACAACACCATCGAAAACCAACCCATTTGAATCTAATAAAGAATCTCTAATAAGAGTTATGGTTTTTGGTGTAATATTAAATGTTGATTCAAATGCAATATGGTAACATGGATTAACATATAAATCTAATGAGATTCTATATTCACCAACATTATGTGCTTCATATTGCACTTCTATTATATTGTTATCACCGGAATCATTCTTTAATACTTGCAAATTTAAAACATTTCCGCTGCTTATAATTCCATTACGAAGATTAGTAAGATCTACGCCCTCAAAATGACTCTTTGTTACAAAGCCACTAATTTGCACAGTCACTGTATGCGTACTTCCATCATAAACGACGCTATCTATTTCAGGATATGTTATTTGCATTCTTCGATATATCGTTCCAATCGCTGTTGTTGTATTAATTGAATATTTATTTGAACTAATTTCTGTTACCGAGAAATTATAATCCCCAATATTTTTTGCTCTAAAGGTTAACATAATATAATTTGATTCTTTTTCTAGAGTAAAGATATTATTTGCCGTAAAAGAAGTAACGCTTATATCATTTATGTCATTCGTATCTATAAAGCCTGAAATCTTTAATGTAATGTCTTTATATGTACCATCGTATTCATTATATTCATCATATTGCCATTCTGTATTAAGAACGCATGGCGTAATACTGAAATTAGACTCAACCGCACTTAATTCATAATTAGGCAAATTACTATTACTCTCTAAGGAAATAGTATAATCAGCTACATTTTTACATTTACAATAGAATTCTGCGTGGCCATCTACTAGCGCAACGTCAACAGTCTCTGCCCCAGTTACATTAAATCCATTTTGAATAGCGCTTAATCCTAAAGAATTTAAACCATCCACTTTATACGTTATTGAATGGTATAAACCGTCATATTCATGAGATTCATTATCGCCTACTATATCAACGCTATCAGCGCTTAATTGTTGCTTATGAATTACTACTGTTTTACTGTAACTGCTCAAAGAATAGTCAGAATCAAGACATCTACTAATTGCAAATGTATATTCTCCGGCATCCTTTATGCTAAATAATAGACATAGTTTGGTACTATTTTCAATTATTGTTTGAGTTGGAGCTAGAGTAAATGCTGAAGAGAACATAGATAGCGAAATATCATCTCCTGCTATAAAGCCAGATATCTCGAACTTAATATCATACGAAGAATTTACAAATGTATATTCATCATATCCAACATAGTTAATTGTTAAACTCTTTGGTCTAATATAAATTCTCTTAACGCCACTTGAAGTGTAACTATAATTAGTATTACTAAAGCTATTTACCTCACAAGGGTAATAACTACTTTGTACATCTTTTGCCTTGAATACCAATTCTACATAGTTGCTATGTTTTCTAATCTCGCTGATAGTTCCGTATCCCAAAGCAAATTGGCTTATCTCAACGTTATCAGCATCAGCACCTACAAAGCCCGAAATCATCAATGATATTTCATGATATTGATTGTCAAAATCGAAGACTTTAACATCCTCACTTATGATCCAATAATTCGTCAACTCGATTGCTGATATTTCAAAATTCGTTGAAATGCTAGGACAAGCATAATTCAATTGCACAGTATTTATTGGTAAAATTTGGATTGTCTCTTTATCAACATTTGTTTTAGCTATAGTATATACTAAATTACCATTTACAATTTTTGAAGAATAATTAGCAGACGAATCGGTTTTGCGCATTACACTAAACATAGAATCTTTTGTTGTACCATTCAAATCTGCTGCACTTAAATTCTTTATTGTCACATCAAAGCTTTGTTCTGCTCCATTGTAGTTGAATGATGCGTTTCCAATCTCAACTTCTATTGCTCGTTTGTCTATACTAATAGAAGTTTCATATCTTGGCAAATAGTAATTGCTAGCCAAAGCGACATCCCCTAAGCCATAACAAATATAATCATATGAATGGCAATCTTTGTTTTTAAATATGATTATTACTGACCCAGCAGCTGATGAACGGTCGATTGTTATTGTCGCATTATTATTAAACCTAAAGAATGAATTTACAACATTATCTTCTTGCCCTTGAACAAAACCTCTAATGACTAATTTCTTCTCAATATCATATCCGGTATATGTATAATTTGTTGTATTTTCATCAACCCATTCTGCTGACAATTCTTTAGCAACTATACTCCAATTGCATTGATAATTGCTTGGCAATGCATAATTACAATTGCTTGGAAGAGAAAGCCTTGCAGTATATTGTCCGACTACTGTTGCAGAATTTTCAGAAATACTTGGGGTTAATACATCGCCTTCACATATTCCATCAACAGTATAATTTAAAGTTTTGCTTTCGCCACTATATACAAAACTGCGGTTTGTATCCCATGTTATTGATAAAGTTTTTTGCAAAATTGTGATTCTATGTTCTACATCTGCAATACGATAATTAGATAAATTCTCGCTGTTTATTTTAAAACTGTAACTACCAACATCTTTTTTGCTATAAGAAAGTGTTACAATGCGTTCAGTTCCAGAATTATGAGAACTCATATCGCTAGGAGCAACATTTGTAACAAATGTTGAACTATCTATTAATGTGGCATCCTTCTCTAGCAATCCACTAATGCTTAAATTAGCAGTTCTTAGCGCGCCATTATATACTAATGAACTTCCACAATCCCAATATGTGATTAATTGCTTTTCATTAATTGTCCACGATGTAGATGTGTTAGCATTTAATTCATAGTTTTTATGAGAAAGCGATGCCGTTACAGAATAAGTCCCAGCATTTGTTTGCTTGTTGTTTGTATATGATAAAACTACAGTATCTTTGCTGTTTGTTAATGCATTAGTGTATATCTTGCTTGTTATTACAGCTTCTCTTGTTTGCTCTTCTCCATTATATGTATAATCAATAGTTCCCCAATCTAAAGAAATCTTAGTTCTATATACATAATATGTATACATTTTATTTACGTAGCTTGTAGCAAGCTCGTAATTTGAAGAATTGAAAGAATCTTTCAACCCAAGTATTTCAACTTCATATGTACCGGCATCAACTGCCTTATTGTTGATAGTATAATTTGTATAAGTATCTTGGCTTGATGCTCCTGTATTTGTATATATAATTGGCAAAGTAGTAAACAAATTACTATCTGCAGGCAAATAGCCTTTAACTTTCAAAGATAAACCAGTCAAATATTCCCCGTTATAAGTAACAGTATCGTTTGAACTTTCTTTTTCTAAATAAATCTCAGCTCTATTAATAGTAAATACTTTTGACAATGCACTTGTAGTGCCAACTAACGTATAATTTGAATTATCCGCAATAGATTCAACACTAATTGTATATACACCTGCATTCTTGGCTTTTGGAGAAGAAATTGTGCTTCCGTCGATGTATGCAGATCCTGAGCAACTATAATTAACATTTACTGCATCAGCTCCAATATTTGCGTAATTAATTTCAAAGCTATGAATTGTACCATCATAAGTATAGTTAGTTGCTGGCCATGTCCAAGCTAATACTTTTGGATAAATTTCTACCTCTAAATGAGAATTTGCTAAAGATGTTCCATCAAAATCATAATTTGAATTTGTTACGCTATTAACTATTAGAGAATAAGTCCCCGCATTTCTTGCATACAAGTAGAAAATACTCCTATTGGTGTCATATGTTCTATATTCGAAAGTTCCTCCTTGTGGTTTTGAAATAGACAAATCCCCTATTCTAAAATTTCTTGCATACGTTGAATCGGCAAACCCACTCACAGTCAATTTAATACAATCAATATCATCTCCTGAATATACATAATCAGATGAAGATGCACGAGCTAGAGCAAATGTTAGCACTCTTTTGTTAATTGTATAAGCTTTAGTCAAATTGTCTTCTGGAAGACAATAGTTAGAGTTGCTTAAGCTAACTAATCTTATGCTATAATTCCCCGCCTCTCTATAAGTATCGACTACCATTCCATTTTTATATACGGCATACGAGCCAGATACGGAATCACCACTGCAAACATTTGAGAATGATGCAGTATCATTTTTATTACTTCCATCATAAGTAAATGTATTATTTGACCAAGTTACACCAACGACTCTTTTATTAATAACCCAATTAAACATTTTAGTCGAATCATTAATTGCATAATTACTATTATTTAGATTTGTTATTGTAGCAATATATGTTCCTGCAGCATTAAGCCTATAGTTTGCCATATTACTAATAGTTGGAGTTAAAGAATCTTTCTCCCCGCTATCTTCTCTTACACACAATCCAGTAAATACAGGCTTAACCGAATGATAATTTTTATCATAAACAAAATCATTGTCCGTATATGCCTCTAATGTATCTCCATTAACCCAACTATTTGTAATTGTCTTTTGATTAATCGCGAAAGAGTAAGTTAGATTTTGAATAGTATAATTAGAGAAGGTATTTTTACCTTGAGCTATTGTATATGTAGTTGCATCAATTGCTTTAAATTTTACAACAATACAACCATTATCTATAACTACACCATTTACCATGGTTACTTTACTTGCTGGGGTGCAGTTATATGTAAAGAACGAATTATCTACTGAATTTAAATCATCTCTAAGTGGAGTATTTACAAATCCATCATATCTAAACCCGAATTCATGATATTTACCATCATAAATAGTTGCCGGGCCATTATATTTAGACACAGTTATTGATTTTTTCGTTATTTCCCAATTATAGTTGCACGTATCGTCAACCTTATAATTTGTATTAGTTGTTGAAATTGTTGCTGTATAATAACCTACATCAATAGCAGTCTCGTTATTATATGCCAATGGGATTTCATCGTTACCACATCTATTTGTAACAGATGCAACAACACTATGATTAAAGCCATTATAGACTAAATTATCATCTGTGTCCGATAAGTGCCATTCTAGTTTCAACAATCTAGGTTTAATATTAAATGTTGTACTACATTCTTTATCTTCATAGTTGTTTCTAAATTGTTCATTCCCAATTGAATTAATTGAGACATTGTATGAATCTGCAGAAATGCCTTTAAAACTAATAACCCTACCATTTGTACTGTTATTAATTGTTGTTGATGTACATTTAGGATATGATCCTGCGAACGTAGTAATGTTATTAATATCTCTTTGGTAAACATTTGAGATTGTTAATTGAAGAGCTTGTTCTAATCCGTTATAAGTAAACTCTTTTGTTCCCCACTCTACAGTATAACTAGCCTTGTTTATCTTTAGAGTTGAAGTCATATTCTCAGAGTTAAGAACATAATTATTATAATTAGAGACAATACTATTAATAGTTGTTGTATATTCTCCAGCATCTATTGATGAAAAACCGATTGTTACCTTTCTATCATTATTGTCTATTAAACCTATAGAGCCATCACTAACATATGTCATTTTTTGCATAATGTTATTTCTTGTATATTGCTTAGCATCATCGTTAAAGAATCCAGTTAACGCTAGCTCCATTGCTTGAGATGCTCCATTATAAGTCAAAGTTTTGTTAGACCATTGAGCATTAATAACCGCTGGATTAATCTTAACCACTCGTGACGTTAATAATATTGTAGAAGCTTCATAGTTATTGTCATTAAAACCTAATATTTGTATATTGTAATCACCAACATTCTTTGCCTCAACTTTTACTTTCAATGCACCATCATTTGGTTTTTGTTCTGTCGTGAATACCAAGCTCGATGTATTTAATTGAAGACTATTATTTGCATTTTGAACGTCAGTTCTTGCTAGCCCAGAAATTGTAAAATCATATATTTGAGTCTCACCATTAAAGGTTTTGGTTGTAGCCGAATTCCAACTTATAGATAAATTCTTTTTAGTAATCGTCCAATCTTGAGATAGTTGAATTCCATCCTTAAATGTATAATCAGAATTGTTAATACCTGTAATACTTGTAGTATATGTGCCTACATTTTTTTGTCTATTATTATCGTAAATAAACGCTAGACTTGTGTCAGTAGGCGCACCGCCAACTACAGATGGGGTGATACTGTGTTCCACAGCATCATACTCATAAGTTATTGTTTTCCAATCCACATCTATTGGCTTTTGATTAATTAACAGCGTTGATGGCAATGTAATTGTTGTGTAATTATCAGCCTCAACCCCTACTTTTGAAAATACAAATTCAACATTATATAATCCTGCATGATAAGGCGATTGCGAAACAAATACATTATTATGATTTACGTCATACTTTGATACAACTTTAATATCTGCTGGCAAAGTATGCGGATACGAATACAATACATTCGATCCATTATAAGTAACTACTCTTTGTGGCAATTCTTCTGTCATAGAATCAAACGTTAATGCTTTTTTATTAATTGTTATTGCATAGTTTTTGCTTGCAATCGCGCGCTCTCCTGTTGGAGCTGTCACGATTACTTTCAACAAATAATTACCAGATTGATTGTAATTTCTAAATGTATGATTAAATGTATAACTACTTGCATTATTAACAGTATGAGTATCAACTATTGCAGAATATCCGCTATCATTAATTTTCTCTAAATTATATTGCAAAGAAACTCCAGTTTCTTTACAAGCATGAGAAGCAGTAGATTTAAATAATATTGATTGACTCTCATCAAATGTAAATGTCAATCCACTTCCAGGATAAACTTGACTTCCAACTTGAGTAGTGCTCTCGTTTATTGTTGGCGCAGTTAAATTCCACTTTGGAGTTAATACTATTGTTTTTTCGCTTACATTTAATAAATCTGACGTTTTTTCAACAGCAGTGTCGCCGTAATACCAAGTTAAATTATCAAATCCAGCACGAGTAATATTTCCTCCAAATTTTTTTAACTTTGGAAAATATACAACTTCCCCGTCATTTGCTACATTAACGAAATCAATACTTGTAACTTTTTCGTTATATGGGAAATAATTACCCCAATCTAACTCAACAGTTTTAACTTCACTCCAATTTGCATACAATACAGTATCTCTTGCGAATGCAACAGTATTATTCCTTGTCAAAACTGTTTCCATTGTATATTCGCTGTCGCGATACCAACCTCTAAATACGCTACCAGGATTTGAAGTAAAGCCATCCCTTGCAAATTTATCATTATTGTATATAATTGTGTCTTCGATGAATGAAGTTGCTTCTACGCCTAAATTTTTAAGCATTGACAAATTAACATATGCTTTATCTTTTGGAAGGATTAAACTATCCAAATGAATATTACTATTTGTTTCGAAATCAATAATGATATTGTCTTTTTGATCTTCAACATTAAGTTGTGCTCTATTATCATAAGATATATGTCTATACTCATTGTACAAATTCAATGGTATGCTTACTTCAATATTATTGTACTGTTGATAATCTACCTTAATCGCAGTTTCTTCGCTTTCTAATATAAGTTTCTTTAATGATGGTGCTTTTATTGATTCCATGCTGAAGTCTTTATCAGAATAATAGTCAATGGTTTTTATTTTCTCACCGCTAATAGCATCTTTCCCTATTGTTTCTACAGAGCTTGGGATAATTAAGGAATCAATATTGTTTAATGAAATAGCGTTCTTCTCAATAACTTTTACATTACTGTTTAAATTGCCGTTTTCATCATATTCACCGATTTGCACGCTAGTAATGTTGCCACTATCATTAAGAGCATTGCTTAAAATACCTACGACTGGCTTATTGTTGTATGTTAAAGGAATTACAATAGAATCATTAACGCCATAATATACCTTAGATACATAATAGCCATCTTCATATCCTTCGACATTCTCATAATATTCATAGCCTAGCAATCTATCTTGAGCAAAGATATAGTCGATTTGTGGAGGCAATTTAGATATACCTAAACTTACTCCTTCAATTGTACAAATAATCGCACAAACTATAATATATAGAATTGCTTTTCTTCTTTCTCTTCTATCTAGGCTGTTTTGCAATGACTTTTTGTCTTCTTCTGAGAAAGAATATTTATAATCAAAATTGCCAACCAATGGTAAACGTGTAGTCTTATCAACAAATAAACTAACCTTTCTTGAAATGAACAATAGGAAGAATATTGCAACAGCTTGCATGCCGCATAACAACAACAAGTCTGTTCTAAATGCGTCAAAGGCAACACAACCTATAATAAATTGCAAAATTATTACTAGTTCCCACGCACCCGCAAAAATATATTCGGACATGATAAGTACTTTATTGTAAATTCCTTTTCCGACAAAAACATACTTTAAAATTAACACGGCAATTTGTGCAATATTAATAAAAATTGAGAACCAATAAAAGACTTTTAGTGAAGTAGGATTTCCTCTTTTATTCCCTAACGCAACTATAACAATAGAAATTGCCAAAATAAAGCAATAGCTAACAAGGGAACCTATAAAGTTCCATAATCTAGCCTTGTATTGTTTATCCGGTACTACATTATACTTTGCGTCCATTATTCCTACTATTTTATCAGTTTTTCAACTGCTTGTCTTATATATGATTTATAATCTATTTTAGATAATTCTGAGGCATGTTCAAGTACTCTAACTACCTTGCCTTCTTCAATGTTTTCTTTAGATCTATAATAGATAACATTATCTTCAGCTCTACGCCAAATTTTCAAAACTTTATTATTTGTAGTTGCAACATTACAACAGTTGCAAATATATTCATCTTCACTACCTGGGACCTTTATTGCATATGACTTATCTGAGTCAAAGAAATAATCTCCTCCGCAAGATTTACAAGTCTTTATATTTGAAGCTAATGTAATCTTTATATAATCAGCTGGGACATTTACAATTGCCCCTAATTCTTCTTTAAAACTCTCTAAGCAACCATATTCAACATAATCTTCTTTGAAATCATCATACTTTCCACTTGCATCTTCTAGCACGCCAAAGATAAAGTTGAATAATTTATTCTCATCTCTATCGCCTTTACCATTTATTAACTTATCTCTATTTTTTCTATCCAAATTGTTTACTAGATATTTATATGAATACTTTGCAAAATCTGCATCAGTCGCAATTTCTTCTCCGGTTAAGCAATTAATAAATGAATACCTCTTTGTATCCCCTTTACTTTGAGCGCCAGTTAAGAAGTGTGATATTACTCTATCTTGTCCATCTGGATACATCTCATCATGAATCCAGCTTAGATATTCTTTACAATCACAATAATTAACAGTATCCTCAACCGTTGTTATGTTTCTTAAGAAATCTTTTTTTGATTGAGTATCTCTATTTATTTCATAACCTTTATCCAATAGGCCCTTTTGTTGTTTACCATCGCCTTTAATGTAAATGCTCTTCAAATGCCATTTTCCACATCTCTTGCATTGCTTCATGCATTCATTACAGCCAATCGGATATAAAAACTTATCTTTGCCAATGTTAATCTTCAATTCCTTGTCTATATGCAATTTCATTGGCTCTTTATTATTTTGAGCATTCGCCTTTGAGTCATTCTTACAAATTGGACAAGTAAATGAATTCTGAATACTTTCTTCTTCCTTTGCAAAGAATGGAGAATAATAAGTGATATATTCAGCATCCAAAAATTCTGACTCGTCAGCTCTTGGATTCTTTTTCTTAAACTCAACTTTAATTGGAGTCTTTAAATACTTAATACAATAAACAGCTTGAACTGTAATACGTTCAATATTTGAATCTTTTAAATAATATGCCTCTAGCGCATCTTCTAGATTCTTTTTAAAGTTTGGATCATATTCTTCTGTTTCTTCTTCAAGAGGAACTTTTCTATTATCAGCATTCTTTAATTTTTCTTGGAACTTCTTTTCATCAACGCTATCAACTACATTATATTTATATTCGTTTTCGCCAATGTAAGTAGCATATACTAAGATATTCTTTGGCTCATCGTTTTCGTTAATAGATCTAAAGATACAGCTACATCTATATACATAGTCTGCGGCAGCTGATTCTCCAGATATAATACTTACTTTAATTGAACCAATCTCTGGATCATTTTTATCTATAATGCTATCTGATATTGCTGATTCAATAGAATCTCTTGTATCATCGGCGATATTATCTAATTGAAGGTTTACTTCTTGCTTAAAGAAAGCAACTTCAGAATAGGCTTCCTCAAGTAGAACCTTTTTGTTACGTTCATTATCGATAATATCCCAACCATCAGAATCCTTTGCGCTATTAATACTATTGTAGAAGAAATAATTATACTTTTGAGCTTCGCCTTCTACTGGCTTATCGATTGAGTTATTTGTATTTAGGTTAGTATCAACAACTACATATTTTTTATCCTTAATTAATATTGCTGTACTATTTTCTTGTGGAAGATAATTTGGGATAGCAACCCCAGGACTTCTCTTTTCAGAATTGATAGTCTTTAATAGCTCGGCAATTTCAACTAAACTTGCATTATTCATTCTCATCGCCTCCGCTAATAATCTTACTGAAGTCCTCAACTGTTAATTGTGATACAAACTTTGTCATATTATCTGCGTTGTTTCTAACAACTGAGCAGAAATATTCAAATAGATCAATAATAGGGGTCAACTTGTCTTTGATATGTTTTGTATATCTATTTAAAATCGGATTTGTAATATCTTGAATCTTACTTATATTAAGATACGATTCATTCTCCAACTTTTCCTTTTGGTTAGAAAACGCTTTTTTAGCTTTTTCTAATTCTGCCAATATTGTAGACATTTCGTCTGTGTTATTCTTTTGCTTACGCTTTGATGTTGTTGTAATTTGCACACCACCATCGTATTTTTCAATTTGCTCTTCTTTGTTATATTCAATTAATGCTTTCAAGAATGATATCATCTTTGTGTAATATAGATTGATTTGCTTAATAAATACATTGATATCATTTGTAGTGTCTTTTTCTTTAATGTTACTTTGACCAACTTTCTCAGAATATGATTCCGCTATTTCTCCTAATTCATTAAACAAAACCACATCATCTTTTGTCGATTGTATATTTGCTAATAATTTTTGGACTATTGGCTCGCCTTTCTTTAAAAACGCAAAATATTTAATTTCATCTTGTTTTTGCGCTTCTGAAATATCAAACAATTCCTTAATGCCATTAAAGTATTCCATCTCTTTAGAATCACTAGCAAAATTCTCTTTAAAGATTTCGCACTTATCTAATAGTTCTTTACCATAAGCATAGAAGTTAGTAGCATCATAATCATACAAACTCTTGTATACTTTATCTATAGATATCATGATATCTTCAAAAGTAGCAGAATTCTCATGTCTACCAATAGGCATAGATACAATACCTGTTGTATCGCCCTTCCAGCTTGAGAATAATTCCAATTCAAATGCTAAGAATTCAACAATAAATCCACTTAAATCATTCAATGGTGCGAACGAAATAATCTTTAGATTAGGTTGCTCTACTGCGCTTAATTTAACTCTATCGATTCTTCCGATTCTTTGTTCCATTTTTAATGGACAATACTTAATATCAAAGTTAATTAATATATCAGAAGTTTGTAAATCAACGCCTTCTTCGTATTTATTAGGTTCGACTACAATAATGCAATTTTTATTATCTGTATTGGCTTTTGATAGGTCTTTAATATCCTTTCCTATAGACCAAGCATCTTGAGGATGACGTCTATTATATACGCACAATGGCCAATGCTTAAATCTTGCAAAGTAATCTTTTTCAAAGTCTTTATCTTCTTTGAATTTTGTTGCTTTAAGAGTATTGTTATCAAATAGTGGCCCTAGGGTTTCTTTATAATTCTTTAGCCATAAATCGTAATCGCTTTCAATTCTTAGCCAATCTAAAATAGCATCATAATTATCTATCTCTTCATTCTTTTCAGAGAACAATAATACCTTGCCTTTTATCTTGTTATCTTCTGTTACCTTTTCATCTGTTATTAGTTGTAATAACATATGTAGTTTGAAGTTTGTATAAGAAATCTCGCCAACAGATTTAGAATAAAACTCTTCTCTCTCTCCAGATAATTGATCGTTAATCCAATTGTAGATTTCATAAGCGTGTTGCTTTGGAATGAATGCTGATCTAATTGCTTTTAAATTCTTTTCATGTTCAACTCTAGCTGCTTCAATTGATGTTGTATCATCTTGGCTAAGGTTATCCATATTATTATCATATTCATCATTTTCTCTTTTAATCTCTTCGATTAATGGATTCTCAACCATCTTATTAAACAATGAATAAGTGTCATCTTTTTCTACTTCAATTTCTTCTCTTACATCTTCAACGAATTGGTCAAATACTTCTTTTTGTGTAACGTGATCACTAAACAGGCTAGCCTCTTTTACGTCAAGGTGATGTTGCTTATGTTTATTAATTCTATCCATAAGCATATTGCCAACAACAATATCAAAAATCTTATCGTTTCTCTTTATGAAATAAACAATACCATTTCGCTTACTCCATAAAGGAAGATTTTGATAACTAGACACTTTATTACCTAAAGACTTACTGATGTAACTTGTGTGCTTATCATCTAAGCAATATGTTTGGTGCCTTGTTGATCTAATACCCATGCCTTGATACATCTTCTTCCATGTAACAACACCTTCTGGGTCTTTTACTAATTCACCAATAGATTTAATAATCTTTTCTTTACCATTCTTGTCGACTTTTTTATATTTATCTTCAAACTCATCTCTTGATTTATTGAAGCATACTTCATCGAACAATTCTTCATTAAAGAATCTTTCTTCTCTAATAAAATTAATTGCCGCTTCATAAATTGCTTCTAGTTTTACTTGATTATAATCATTCTTCTTCATATAAGAGATGAAATCTTTATGATTTGCGAATTTCTCTTTGAACAAGAATACATATTTTATAATGATGTCTTCATATGTATAGAAATTCAATGCATACTTTCTATAATCCGGTTTTCCTTCTCTAATGATTATATCTACTAATTCTGAAATCATTGAATCATCTAAGTTATATAATGCCTTTCTTATCAAAGCATATGAATCTTTACTTTCTGTTAATAACTTCAAAAGATAGAAGTCAATCATATCAGACTTAATTGGAGTAGCTGTCATAAAGATTTTTCTATAAGCTCTATTAGCTAAAGCGCTTACCTTTGGATACATACTATCTTTGTTTATAAAATAGTAATCATCGAATAATGGGAATACGAAATAATCATTAAACACAGCCATATCAAAAGGCAATTTAACTTTGTCCGAGAATTCATTTCCTGCTAATGTTCTATTATTCTCATTTCTTGTAATTGTCTTTGGCATTGGAAGCTTATAGCTTACATTAATATAATCATGTGCTTCATCTATAATTAGAGTTTCATATGACATATCAATCAAGAAATCTATAACGCAATACCCTTTGTATTCAACATTTTCGATAGGATTCTTAGATAACACATCTCTATATTCAACACTAATTCTATGCTTTAAAAGAGGATATTTTGGATCATCTTTTTCAGTTACAACCTTACTTACAATTAATACAGCAAATAATCTCTTAACTTCACGTGCAATTCTTTTAAATATTGCATTAATACTACTTTCATGAAGTGCCTTTTTTAGAGCCCCAATATTCTCTAGTAAATATATACCTCTTTTTCTCTTGATATAATCAAACTGTGTATAAATGCTATTCTTTAAAACATCGGCGTTAAACAGTGCATTAAATACACGCTCTGCATATTTGTCTTCATTGTCTTTAAATTTAATAATATCTAATGCTCTATCTACGATGTAGTAATACTCCCCATCTTCATCAAAAAAATAATCATTGATACTTATACCATCTTCTAAGTCTAATTCTTTATGTATTGCTTTTACTGTCTCCACAATAACTGGTCTTACTACTTCCATTAATATTTGATACTTTAAAGCATTATTGTTTGTGAATTTAAACTTATATGGGCTTGCCAATTCATGAATTTTCTCAATCAATGTACTTTTATATTCTTTTAGGATACTGCTAATTACTTTTACAGATTTTGAAGTTACAGTATCATCAAGCGTTGGAATATCATCTTTTGACTTTCTACAAGAATCAAATGCTGAATAAAAAACTGCATATAAGTCATCCAAACTCTTAATTGCAAAAACTCTTGGCATTGTTTCTGGCATAGCTTGAACATTCTTCTTGCCCTTATCAATAGCAAATCTTTCATAGAAATTTCTAATACCGAATTTTCTAGCAAGTTCCTTCTGCCATTTCTCTGCCATATTTTCATTTGGAACTAAAATTAATAATGAATTTAATTCTTTCCTATAAGCAAGTTCGCTTATAATCATTCCAGCTTCGATAGTCTTTCCCATTCCTACTTGGTCTGACAAAATACCACATTTACTGAAACGATATATGAAATCTTTTACGGCTTTGTTTTGGTATGAAAAAGCACTAGAGCCGGCTTCTCTCCATTCTCCAGAAATACCAAGGGAGATATAGTCTTCACTTTCAAGTTTTGCCTTTGGCTCTTCCTCTCCAGCTTTAATGACTTTATCTATTAACGCCCTTTTATTATCGCTTAGTTTTGAATTATTGCTTCGAATAGATTTAATACTACTTTCGATGCTGTCATTCAAGATTATTTCCATACCTTATATATCCTTAATCTCTAAATCTTACCCACATTGCAGGCCTTACGCCTAATTTAAACACAGAAGATGCTCTATTTAAACAACCATACTGGTCTATACATTTCACTTCGTCTTTACCGCTTGAATCTGGACTTCTCAGCCACCACCATTGAGCATTCTCTTTATCAAAATCAATGCTTTGTGGCAAGCCTTCTTCTTCAAATGCGATTCTACTGCCTTCAAATGACAAATATACTTCTACCTCATTCTCGCTTAACAAGAAAATCTTATCGTATGTGTTTTCACATAAATATTTATTTGCTTTTTTCGTATATAAAGAATCTCTTGAATTGTCTACTTCCATCTCAACAATTTGACTTTGCTCATCTTTATCAAAGCTATTCAATAAGAAGCTATGATTTAACCAATAATGCAAATTCGAATGGCTGTAGTTATTATCTTCGCGTTCATCATATTGGAATTGCTCAATAATCTTATCGCATATAACTAGTGACAATCCGTCTTTCTTATAAAGTGTTTTCCAATATAATTCTTTATTTCTATAATTGCCTAATGGTCTTTTTTCACCTAGCCCTATATATATTTTTTGTTCTTCTTCTGAAATGTCATCAAACAAGAAATAATATTCTTGTCTAATTCTATTTTTATCTTTTGTCAATCTCATAAGATTCTTCTTGATTGACATTATTTCATCATTTCTTTCTTGCTTGCCCTTTAATTTCGCTTTTAAATAATATTCCCATAAAACCGCATCTTTTGGATAAATATCAAGTTGTTCATCGATAACTTGGATTGCCTTTTCGTATGATTTTCTATATTCTAGTAACCCTTCTATTTGATCTAGTTTTTGATAATAATCTTGAGAACGCGAATCTCTTTTTGTAACGACAATTGGGTTGTTTCTTATATTACGTGCTTCTATGATAGCAGCGCTAATTAATTTTGCTAAGTCTTTATAATTATCTTTTTCAAAGCCATCAATCCAGTTTCTACCATCAGTAAACACTTTGGTTTCTGGGTCTGGTTCAACATTATCTAATCTATAAGTGATTCTTATTGCTTTTGGATTATGTTTTAAAACGTGACGAATTTCTTCATTACAATCTTTACTCTCTAAAGAGTCTTTTGACATTAGATATAAAAATACTGGGCAATGCTCTATGGCTGGCTTAATTCTTTCCCAATATAAACTCTTATCTGTTGATGCCTTTTCTAAGTTACGCTCACTATACCAACATAAAATGTCGTTGTATTTTGTTTCAATATAATCAGCGATTTCTTTTGCCTTATTCTTTTCTCTACTGCTAAAGCAAATAAATACTTTTTTATCGTAGTAGATGTATTTATTCTTTTCGATTTCTCTTGCTCTAAATGCAGCATCTAGTTTTTCTTTATAGCTATTGTATACACCTTGAGCCATAAAGAATTTTTCAATAGCAACTCTTACCTCAATATCTGGGAATAATAAAAGTAATGTTGCTATTTCTTTTACTTCATCTAAAGTCAAAATAGTATCTGATAAATTTGCTAGAGTTCTTTCGTATGCTTGATAGTTATTCGTTAATTTATAATCAGATAATGCATATACAAAATTTGCAAAAGCATTTTCAGGATCATATCCTTTAATTTGAGTAGTAATGACCTTTAGGTTATCGAAGTCAATTAAGTCGCTATGCTTTCTATTTAATGCGTCCTTGATAGTTTTCTTGAAGTTATCAATTTGCTCTTTCTTTAATTTCTCTGCGCCTTCTTTTATCTTTGCATATTCATCAACAGTTAAATGCGCACCACAAACTTCACATACATAGAATGTATCTCTAAAAATTAGACTCGATTCGCCACATCTTGGACATTTAACTACTTCTAGTTTCATAAACCCTCTAAACTACGCTTCCATAAACCATGCATCTGGATCTGGATTTGTATCTATCCCTTCTAGCCCTTCTAAATCACAAACTTTGATTGTAGATAATTCTTCATCAGTTGGATCTTGTATTTCTGAAACGCGGATAGATTGATTTTGCACAATTGTTTCAAACAAGTTTCTAACATCACGTGCATTGCCAAAATTCTTATCTCTATTTTCGTATTTATTATTTAAATAATTAACCATTAAATCTTCTGCGTCAGGTTCAAGAATAAACTGACTCTTACTACACATGCGTTTAAATATATTAAACATTTCTTGGCCTGTATAATCTTCGAAGTTAATGTATGTTTTAAATCTTGATCTTAAGCCTGGATTTGAATCGATGAAATCTTTCATTAATTCATTATACCCAGCAACGATTACAACTAATTCGTTTCTATGATCTTCCATCGCCTTTAGAATAGTATCTATTGCTTCTTGTCCAAAATCACGTCCACCATTACCATTTAATGTATAGGCTTCATCAATAAACAAAACGCCACCTAGAGCCTCTTCTATTCGCTTTGCTGTCTTTTCTGCTGTTTGGCCAACATAACCTGCAACCAACTTTGATCTATCTACTTCAACTAATTGTCCCGTCTCAACTATATCTAAAGCAGCATAAATTTTGCCCATCAAACGAGCAACTGTAGTTTTTCCTGTTCCTGGATTTCCAGTAAATACCATATGATAAGACATATCTGGAACCGGTAATCCTCTTTCTTTCTTTACCTTAAATACTTTAATTTGTTTTACAAATGCATTGACTTGTTGCTTTACTACATTCAAGCCCTCAAGACTATTCAATTCTGCTAAAACTTCATCTAAGTTTGGCTTAACAACTGGCTTTGATTTAGGCTCCTCTTTAGTACGTGTATTCTTAGGTTCAATTGGAGGATTAGATGGAACTGGTTTTGCACAGCCTATTTTAAATCTACAAAACTCCAACTTCTTCTCGAGTTTATCAAAATTGCTCTTCATTAAAGCAACTTTTTTCAAGTCAGAAGAAGTACTTGCAATGGACTTACAAAGATCCATTGCTTGTTCTATTGATTGTATTGCTGAAGTATAATCCCCAGCAGTCATTTCTATATCTATCCTCTTATTTAGTCGGATAAATTGGTCTTCCATAGCATATGCTGCCATCATTTACCCCCAATTACTAACGTCAGCCAAGCCTGCTGCTTCAGTTGTATCTTTATCAGCTTGTTCTATTTCATCTTCAATTTGTTTTGCTAATTCTTCATCTATCTCTTGGTTCGTAGAAGAATCAACTTTATTGATTGATGCATTTACTGAGCTAAACATAGTATCCATCTTCTCAAACTTCTTTGAGAACTTATTATTAAATGACTTTAATTCGCCTAAAATACCTTTAACTTCTGAAGACATATTCACTTTTCCAACTTCTTTCATGACTTCGCCTATAGTTTTATATAGGTCCATTTTCATAAAAGCTTCATCAATCATAAATTTAAATTGTTCTAACTTGTTTAGGATTTCTGTTGTCTTATGTCTAAAGATTAATTGTTGTCTTAAAGTTTCCATTAATCTTTTAACTTCTAAATTATCCCCTTGTTTTTTAGATAAAGTGATTTTTTGTTTTAGTGCATCAATTTTTTCATCATATATTGAAATATGATTATTGATAGAATCACTTACCATATCAAACTTAACATCTATTTGAACCTTATTTGGAGTTTTATTCTTCTTATCAAACATAATATTCCCTCTTATATCTCCATGTTTTGAACGTCAATTCCGCTACTTTGATTTGTAACAGTTGTTACATCGCTAACTTCTAAACCTTGATTTCTTACAGTAGTGTTTGCTTCTTCAAGTTTTCCAGCCATTTTTGTAACTTGCTTTTGCTTTGTATTTTGAACCATTGTATCTTCTAATACTTTACCGAATTGATCAACAATTTCATCAGGCAAATATGTTTCTTGATTTCTTTCAATGTTTGAAACAAGTGTTGTGTAATTTGCAATTTGCAAATCTAAAGCATCTTGCTTCTTTTGTAATTCATCTTTTTCTGCTTTGATTTGAAGCATTTGCTTTCCAATAATTTCTTGTTGTGCTTTGCCTAAAGATAGAGCTTCTTCTTTAAGTTGTGTAAATGTTTCAACTTTCAATTTGATTTGGTTGTTAATATTCTCTCTATTAACTTTAAATGTCATTAAATCAAGTTTGTTCTTTAGATAATTTCTATCTTCATAATATTTGTATGTAACCATACTTCTTTGATTAGCAAAGTGGTCAATTTCATTAATAGCTGAAGATATACCATAGAAGTTTTCTTGATTGCAATATAAAACTAATTGCTCTACATACTTTAAGATAAAACCATCAATAGCATAAACTGCTCTTGCGTTTTGATCTACAGAACCTGTTTTAATATTTTGCATAATAGCTCTAACACGATCTGCTTGTTCATAATATTTAGTTTGAGAAATCTTGTTATATGCTATATTTAGACTATTCAATATTTCATGCTTTTGCTTTTCAATATCGTAAATAGCTCTTCTCTTTGCTCTATTCTCTTCACGAGACAATTCTCTATCATCAGTCTTTTTGATTTCAACACCAAAAATTCCATTCATTTCTTCTTTTGTTACAGGCTTTTCTTTCTTTTTGAACCATAGCATAATTTAATTCCTCCTATTGTTTAGTTCCACATACTGAGCAAAATGCTGCACTCTTTGGAAGCTTAGCACCACAATTTGGGCAGTACTTATCTGTAATATTTATTGGGGCTTTTGCATTTCCGTTTGTTGTTAATGTTGTGTCTACGACTTTTTCTTCAAATTGCGAACGATTTATTCTTGCCAAATCTAATTCATGTTGAAGTGCTTTATCTTGTTCAGCTTGTCTTCTAGCATATTCCTTTTCATCTTTTTGACCTTCTAAATCATCTATTGCATATTTATTAATAATATCTAAAACTTTTGTAATTGTTTCATCTGTTTCATCAACAGTATTTACGTGCATAGCAATAGAGTTTGGTTGAAGAGTTAATCCAATTTTTGATAAAACTCCTAATGTTTTTCTTGAACCCTTGAAAACGTCTTTAGCAACTTCACCTAATTTTGCATGCAAATCATTTTCTGTTGTTTCTGGAGTAATTATTTTCTTTATAGCATCTGAAATTTCATCGCCTAACATTTGTCTATATTTAGTATTAATTTCAGCTTGCAAATCAGCCTTTGTAAGAGTTTTATCGAAAGCTTCTATTAGTAATTCATAATCAGTTACCATTACTTCAATAGAACCAACAACTGCGAATTTTAATTTTGCAGCAGGTAAATAACTCAAAGCGCATGTATGTTGACCGGCGAAGAATTTAATCAAGATTGTATTAAACATCTTATCTGGGTATAGATAGCAATCTACAACATCCTTTCTATTTCCGCCTAGCATATCTGCATCTAAGTGATACGCATTTGGGCTTCCTTGATACTTCATTCCGCCAACAAATGCAACAGATCCACTCTTAACATATAGATCTATGTCTGACTTTTTTAGTTTAATTTCTGTTTTTTCAACAAGCACATCTTTGCTTGATAGACCAACTTTAATGCTTTGTGTAAATAAACCCATAATTATATATTCTCCTTTTTGTCACATAATGAAACTTTTTTTCCGCATACCGGGCAATATTGTACCCCTTTAGGAAGTCTTTCTCCACATTGTTTACATTTCACAATTGCACCTAAATCTTCAGCTTCATACATATCCTCAGCTTCTACATTTGAAGATTTATAATTTTTCCCCGTAATTAAATAATCTAAAGAAACATCTAAAGCTTCAGCTAAAGTAGATAAGATACTAAAATCTGGATTCCCATCATTTTGCTCCCACTTGCTTACGGCTCTATCCGTAACATTCAATTTTTCGGCTAACTGTAATTGAGTAAGATTTAATTCTTTTCTTCGTTTTTTTATACGATCCCCTATTGTTATCACAATAAATCTCCTTATTTGCATTAATACTTCACCGTTCTCAAAGGTAGCATTTTAGCAAAACTCCACTATCCGTTGAGTTTATTATAACACCAATATATATTCATTAAAAGACTATTTTTAATCTTTTATTAAGTTTTTACTTAAATCTGAAATATCATCAATTAAACCAATTTAAAATTTTGATTATGAAATGACTATAAATTACTAATTTATATGACGTTTTATTTTTTAATTTACAATAGAAATATGTCTATTTCTTATTTAGAATAAATGTACACTTTGGATAATTAGAACACCCTAAGAATTTTCCATATTTCCCTTCTCTCTCCACAAGCTTACCTCCACATCTTGGGCATATACCTTTCTCTAATTCTTTTTGTGTTTGTTTAATAATCCTAACATGTTCTTTATTTGATATTTTACTTGATGCATTCATCAATTTTTCATAAATTTCATCCATTTCTTCAGTTGAAAGATATGTACCATCATCAAATTTTTTCAAATAATATTTCAAATCATCAAGATTAACAACATTATCGCAATCAATTTTGTCCGCATTATTCTGTACCATTACAACAAGAGAATTTACATGATATTTTTTGCCTATCACATTGCTAATATGATATACATGCGACTTGTTTTGCTTTAGCGGGTTAGTTAATTGATTCTTTTCTCCGTTAAATAAAACTTGAACCCACTTATCTTGGAATTCATTACCCAAAATCCATCCTATATAATTCTTTGTTTCTATGCAGAAAATACCATTATGTCTTATTTCGATATGATCTATTTGATGAGTTTTATTATTACTATCTACAAGGATTAAATTATCTATATATCTATGTTCAACCTTACCAAACAAAATAGGATTCAATTTCTTATCTACTTTAGCTTCTCCAATTTTGCCCTTTTGCATATTGATTAAATCTTTCTTATATTCATTTATTATTTTAATTAGTCCCATAATTCACCTATTACATTAATGTAACACTTTGCGTATAACTTTCATTTATTCATCCTAATTATAGAGGAAAAACCGAATAACCAGAATCTCCAATTTTTAATGCAATGTTAGTCATTTCAACAACCTGATTTACTATATATCTAACATTGCTTTCTTGACTTTCAAAAGATTGAGTAAAGTTCACTTTTTTATCATCTGGCAAATAATACTTAAGCATTAAGCCGCCACTAGTTGAGTCTTCAAAATGATAATCAGTAATATCTACATTTATCTCTTTAAAAACTTCTATAACTTCATTTCTACGTCTTGCCATTTTTGAAAACTGGAAATCAATTGTATTTTGATCAGACTTATAGCACACTCCAAGCCCACTGACATTTGTTCCAAATTCTGGCCATAAAGCTGAACTGCCTCTTGATTTCTTTACACGATTAAACTTTAAGAAATTATAATCTATGTTTATTAAATCAATTAAACTATCCCAAAACGCGGTAACTTCCTTGTTCTCAATAGTATTACTGCGCTTTCTTACATTACACGATGCTTTAAACACTTCTCTGTCTAGGGAATCAACACATAATTTTTCTAAATCATTGTGAGATATCCTCAAATCGTATTTTTCATTTGTTTTATAATCATTTGGGGCACATAAAACAACGAAGTGCTTTTCGAATCCCTCTTCGACTTTCAACAATTCAGCCCTTTTATCATATCTATCTCTTTGTTGAGGTTGAGCATCGGCGTTAATTTTGTCTTCAACAAATATGGCAAACTTTTTGCCATCATCTTTTTGAAAAATAAAAACTATATCTGACTCCCCATATTTGCCTGGCTCTTCTTCTTGGACTAAAGAATGAAACGTTTTAACTAATTGCCCTGACATATTTACTTTATCAAAAAATAGTTCTTGCACAAATTTAGATTTTTGCATTTCTCTCATTATTGCAAAATCCGTATCTCTTTCTTCAATATAAGCCAATTTGTATTCCATTCTAATCCCTCTCAAAACCTCACATAATTTTACCAATTCATATTATACAACACATAACTATAAGCTATACAAAATATAATAAATATTAGTGTTTAATTCTCTCGTGGCCCGCCACAGGTAAGTTATACGAACCCTAAAATTAGTAGTTGGTTATTGACCAAAAACATCCTAGGAAAACGTATAACAATTACCAGAAAATAGAAAATATGGCAATACTATGTATTGCCACTTTTCTTTTATAACTCTCTCAAATATAAACTTGAACAATTATTACCATCGTGTATGAGTTAAATGCCACATCCCGCAATTAGAACACTTATAAACATACAAAGTAACTCCTTTTTCTTCTTTTATAATGTCAGCTCTTCTTCGAGCATCTGCCTCTGTTGGATATTTATCTTTATAATGTCCACTAGAATCTAGGCATGTGCTTCTTTCGTTGTGTGTATTTCTATCGGCTCTTCCTAAATGAAAATACCCACATTTATTACATTGATATGGCTCTAACTTAAAATTAAATCTTGAATATCTATTTTGATAATTTGCGGCATCTCTCGCTTCCTTTATATTTTGATATGAAGTTAAAGGGCCGTTTTGTCCTGTACAAGTATTACTTTTAAAACTCATATTAATGCACTCTTACCCTTTATTAATCATCAAAATAAGTGTCATAATAGTCATCGTCATCATCATAATCGTAATTATCATCTTCATCAGACTCGACATCATAATCCATTAAATACAAAAGCATTTCATATGCTGATGCCTTTTGAGCTTCTTTTTTCTTACTATCGTTATTAATAAATGATTCGTCTACGCCATCTATAGATATTTCACATGACCATACTTGATTCCCATTATCATCATATTCTTGATTGTATTCATAATTTGGCTTATTAATTAAACCTTTTTGAACCAATTCATTAATTTGACGTAGAGATTCTTCATAGCTAGGTTCTCCTACAGCTTCTTCAAACTCGTTAGTTATATATCCTTCATCTTGCAATTTGCAATACATGTCTTCTGCTGCAACCATTCTCGCCTTTGCTTTACTTTTGCCTTCACCATAGCCCTCATAATTACAATCATCTAACTCAACTCTAACTATGCAACTATATCCATCATATCTTTCATCGTATTTATACTCAGGTAATTCGTATCCACTTTTTTGGCACCATGTTTGAAGTAAGCCAACATAATTTTCATCTTCATCGTCTTCGCCATTAAAATAAGCATCAAAATCAATCATTGTTTTTACAACGTCTGTAATGGTGTCCATATCATAATTGCAATCAACAGTTACCGCACCAACAATTGCTTCAAATAAATCTTCTTTAACGGAATCTTGGTCTTGGATATTCTGACTTATATCACCTTTTCCCATAATCAATTCTGTATTAAATCCCAATCGATCCATACATTGTGCTAAAGCTTTCTTTTGAACCAAATCTTTTTTGATATCAGTAAACTTACCTTCTGAATACTTTGTCTTAAAATAACTTGGATTTGTTAATTTAAATTCTTGCCATTGTTTATCAACAGTAATGCGGCCAAATCTTTCCATCATTATTCTAATGACTGCTAGATCAAGCGCTTTATCGCCAATAAATTCTAGGACTTCGTTGTTTTGTCCACCTTTTTCTTCTGAATAACTTCTTCTTACAAATGCTTGTTGAAGTAAATCACCATTTGAAAATGTGTACCCAATTGTGTTTTCAATTTTGCTAACATTCATAGTTAGATCCTCCAAAAAATTATTTGCATTGGAGAAATAAAAAAATTAGACACAATGAAGCCACTCTCCCTATGAGCTTACCGTTAATGTCTAATTAATCAAATATTAAATATAAATCAAGTTTATTTATTAATTGTCTCTTTCAAAACTTTTAACAAATACCATTGTTTTATAGTCAGCATTTAAATAATTGACATTTATTTCTCTATGCTGACTGAATTATAACACATCAATTCTATTTTTGTCTATAAGAGCTTTATTATCTTATGTCTTTCCCTATTAACGCGAATTTGCCAAATAAAAAAGCAAATATAATCAGAAAAAATGATAGTTCTGCGTTATAAGCACTTAATCGTTATCGTTTAATTCGTTATGTATCCAAGACACCCAACTTGCTACTGTTTGCGCTCTTCTCTTAAACATTTCCTCACTATTAAATGAAACCGTCTTTTTCATGATATCTATTATTTCTTCCTTCGATAATTTGATACCTAAACGCTTCTCTGTTATATAAATTGTTCCAAACACTTCATTGCTAAGAATTAATCGAATCAACTCAATTCTTTGCTGTATTAAATCATATTCTCTAATTTTTTTGCCCAGTTCTGTAAATTTTCTTCCTTCAATAAGCCCTAAATATGCTGCAGCTGATAAGTAATAATTAACTTGCCTATCTGTAATCTCACCAAGTTGAATGCTTATTTTTATGTTTGATTGTAAATCTTCTTCATCATCAATTTTTAGTAGCGAGATAACTTTTTCAAAATCATCCGCTTGAGGAAATGGGATCGTATTATCCATGAATTATTACCTCCATTGCTTTTTTTCTTTCTTTGCCATCACAACTGATAAATCTATTTGCCTCGATATGCTCTATAATATAGCGATTGTCTCTAAATAAGTTATTTACAAATTTAGTATCGTTATTACTAATAATTACTTTTACACCTCTATCTATCAACGCATCAGCAACTTCCTTAAGTCTTTCTAAATCTTTTCTACTAAAGCCATTGCCTGTATATGTAGTAAAGCCAGAACTATCATAATCATAAGGAGGATCAAAATAAACCAAATCGCCAGCAACAGCACCATTTACTGAATCCGCAAAGTCGCCACAAGTAATTTGTATATTGTTATCTCTAAAATAGTTGCTTAATGCTAATATTCTATCAACCATTGCTATTTCGGGATTTGAATAACGTCCCATTGGAACATTAAAATACCCATTCTTGTTCTCGCGATACAACCCGTTATAACAGGTCCTATTTAAATATATAAATCGTGCAGCACGGATAATTTTTGATTTTCTTGTGTAATTAGGGTCTCTATCTAACGCTCTAATCTCATAATAAAACTCTTTTGAATGATTCTTTGCATAAGACTTTAATCTATTAATAAGAGCTTGTGGTTCATCTCTAATGACTTCGTACGTATTGATTAACTCTGAATTGTAGTCGTTAATCACACAACGTGGCAACTCCATTGAAAAGCACAAAGAGCCTCCTCCAATGAAAGGCTCATAATAAGTGCCATTTGCACGCAATTCATCAATTTCAATATAATCCTTGATTCTTTTTAATAGCTGACGCTTTCCGCCAGCCCATTTTAAAATAGGCTCCACTATTCATCTCCTATAAACTTCTCATAAAGATCATCTATAGTTTTTCTATCTTGCTTGGTGATAGCCCTTTCTTTTTCTGCATCAGTTTTTACCATAGATAATGTCATTAAAGCTTTAACCGCCTCCACTTGGTTTGAGAATGCAGTTGCAAACTTGTCCTTAAAGAATTCTGTCCAATTAGATTTATACTTTACGATTTCATATATATCTTTGAATTCCAAGAAATCAAATTGTGATTTTGTGGAGTCCTCAAAAGATTGCAATACTATTCTTTCTTTGATATTTACTGGAATATTATTCTTTAACCAATCATTAACGTTTGCAAAAGCATCTTTGATCCATCCCAAGAACAAATCACCCATTTTGCTTATTTTATAAATGACATCGGAATTATAACTTCTTTCAGATTCTTCAACAATTTCCTCAATCCTTTCAGAAGTAAACTCTGGGCACGCACGATGCAATGCAACAATAAGAGTTGTTCTAACAATCTTTTTGCCCGGTTCACCTATAGAACGCATCGCTTTAATCTCTTCTTCGCTCATATTTAAAAGAGCGTCGCATAAAGCCAAATAGAATGGCTCACATTTCTTAACAAACTCATCGGCATCATTGATAACAGTTATATTATCTCTCTTGCAAATCAAATCAACTATTTCGCCGAATATTGTAATCAGTCCATATATTCCAATGTTAGTGGTGATATAGCCCTTTCCGTTTTTGTTCCATTCGTCTGCACAATAATCTTTTACATAATCAAAAGACTTTACTAAGAACCTGAATACTATTTCATGCGTTTTATCATTATCATTCTTGTCGAAATATCCTGGCACAGTGATATCGTTTGAATTCTTTTTATATTCATTAAAGAAACTCGTTTTCAAAAGTGCTGCCTTAATAAATTCATTAGTTACAGTTCTAATTTCGTTACCAGAGTTCTCGCCCAAGATAACTCTTCCATATAACGGAGAACGAGAATCTTCTCCCAATTTTTCAGCAAGAGAAAGTACTACTGCCGTCTTTCTGTCACTTGCCTTTTCTGCATTCCATAATAAATCCATATTTAATGTATTTCTTAATGTCTTAGATACTTTCTTTTGCTTTTCATTGATATCCATAAACATTTTAACTTGCAAATTCTTATCTAAATTCACAAACGCTACTACCGGAATACTGTCTTTGCCTTCATAATTGCTACCTGAATATCCATATAGTCTATGTTGACCATCAATAACATATGCCGTTTGATACTTTCTTGGCAAATGCAATACACCTATTTTTGATCTCGTATTCTCAAATTTGTTTTTATCGAAGCTGAAAGATAATTCTGATTCTTTAACATCCAATGAGATAATGATGGAATTTGGGAAATAACCACCATCGTTTATAAATTTCCTTATATCATTTAATCTATCTTTTTTTATAAGTCTTTGATATGCTGGCATTAGATCGTGATTAGCATTATTTCTATGCAAAATATACGCTATCTTAAGTAGTTTTTCTGGTTCTATTGTGAATGCATAATATGTTAAGCCACCCATTTGACTTTTAATAGCAGGGACATCTACGTCTAAACCCTTTATGTCTTGCTTTGCGAACAAATTGCCAAGTAATTGATACTTTGCAGCTGCCCCCAAATGCTCTACTAGTTGATGGTAATAATCAACTGTATCATAATCAAAATAAACAAATCCTTTTAAGTCTTTAATCTTTTCTTGATCTTTATCTCCCAAAACATAATTTTTTGTTGCAAAAATTGTTTTAAATTTTAAACCTGGATATTTTTTTGATAATTCTATTTTGGCCTTTGGGAAATTGCTATCCATAGATTCAAGTTCTGTCTTAAAAGATGTTTTTGTACCCAATGTGCTTGCTGCTTTACACTCAACAAGTAAACATGTCTCATCATCTATGGCGACAATATCTATTTGCTTTGTTAGATCTGGATTATCACTTGAAATACTAACCTTAAATTGATTGTTTTTGTTTAGCACTTTAAAGCCCATCTTTTTTAATATGCACCAAACTTCATTCTCGAATTGTTCCCCAACAGGCTTTTCTTTTCGCAATACTGTTGTATTTTTATTCTCTTTTTTGATTTCCCAGCCTTGCGCTAGCCTAGCTTCAACTAAACTTTTATCAACTGTTTCTTCGATATATTTATTTGATCTAAGTTTATATGCTTCTTCTAATTCTTGTCCTTCAACCAATAAATCCCATGATGTAGCCATAGTTATCTCCCTAATAATAAATTACGCATAAATTATATCATGCACGCATATTATATAACAATACCAAAAACGTCAACATCCACAACAAGTGCTAGACTTTATAACCTAATGAATTAAAAGTGGTAATGAGACGTGTGCTTATCTTGATACAAGTATATGCAATTGGTTAAGAAATTAAATCTGGACATCGCAGTTGTTGATGGGTGCGGCTGCATGGCCGCTATCCCGCTTGGCCAAATTGCAGTCCACATATCCCCCATATTCAATCTTGCTTGTATGTTATCAGAAATCCTTAATTCTTCTTTCCCGAAAAGTCTTCACATAGTACTTTTGTATTCTTAGGCTTTAGCAACAAAAAACTGGTACATTATTATCCATTACCAGCTTTATTAATAAATTTTACTATTATTTGTTCTTATTGTTATTTTGGTTATCTTGATATCCTTGATAACTAGAATTATTAGGATTGCATTGATTAGCATGATTATCTAGATCATCCCAATAAGCTTGATTGTTTGGATTGTGTTGATTTGCATATGCATCTAATTGTTGTTGTGTATGTGTATAACTTGACACTCCCTTTCCCATGTTCTCACCTCCTACACATATGTTACCAATGTTAGACGAATCGCAAAATGTACCAGTAGTTCAATTAATCCATCTCATCATAAACTGATAAGCCAAGCGGGTTTTCTTCGATATCAATTAAATCTTTCATTGGCCTAACAAAATAATCATCATAATTCCACTGAGCTTCAAAGTAGTCCTCTTCAAAGACTTTTAAACAGTATTCTTTAAAAAATGCAATACAACCATTAATTGTTTCCTCTATTAGTCCTTCAGAAAACTTAACATAATATATTCCCAAATCTCCACCAACATATTTCCTATTAATCAATACGTCTGGCCTATATGCTTTTAGATCATCATATGTGCTTTCTGTATTATGCTTTATAAAATGCCAAATTAGATAAGCGGTATTATAATACTTATAATTATCAAATAATAATACATTTTGATTCTTTGGAGCACCAGCACCATATAGCAAATTTCTATTATACTTTTTTACATCAATATTGTGTCTCTTTAGAATCTTAATCGAAGCGGCCTCCATTCTCGAAACAAATTGATGAAAAA
This sequence comes from Clostridia bacterium, assembly GCA_016287155.1. Classification (GTDB taxonomy): domain Bacteria; phylum Bacillota; class Clostridia; order Christensenellales; family UBA3700; genus UBA3700. The sequence continues at coordinate 42,613 of JAEEWC010000051.1, forward strand.
ACTGGCCATATATGCTACGCTCAATTTTCCCAACCGTATATGCATATTTTTGTTTGTTTTTATAATTCATATCTCTTGCCCAAGCGTTTGCTCCATTTGCGCCTCTTATGCCGCAATTTAACATATAGTCGTCACCGGGTGATAATTCTTTTGGCTTTACAATTGTTCGTACTGCATCTTTCATTTTCTTTAGTGTTTCTTGCCATTCGTTGGAACAATCTTTCAATTCATCAACAACATAATTCACTGTGTAATCTCTATAATGCTCTTTTTGTGGGTAAAAATAATGCGTTTTCCTTAAATTAATAACACTTAAAATATTTTCATCCAAAGATTGTACATTTTTTTGATATCTTATTGGATCTATCCTATATCGTTCTTTCCCATCTTTGCTATATTTAAACACTCCATAATAGCGTGTGTCCTTTAATCCGCAACCTCTCCAACCAAATCGCGCATCTAAATTCCTATATAAATTCTTATTAACGTTTTTTGTTTTTCTTTCTTTCTTCATATATTACTCCATAAATAAGGCACCTTATCACTAAAGTGCCTTACCGCTTGATTGATTACCAAGCTTTCACATAAGACACAAATACCACGCCAACATCCACCTATATATTGACGATATATTTCATCTATGAAAGTCTCGACGTTAATACTACTATGTGGGAATGCATTTGCATTGCGACATAATAGCTCAACCAGTGAAAGAATCGTATATCATATATAGATTTTCGTTCATAGGCATATGCGTTTCAGAACCTAAACGCAAATCTTATGTACCCCTAATTATAAACTATTAAGGAGGTATCATCAATATAGTAATATGTTTATTGAGTTTTAACTATGTACTAATAGTACAAAAAAAATGATGGCACCTAGCTTGCTAGGATGTCATCTGTGTGAACATTAAGTAATAACGCCAAGTTATACAAGTTCTCATGATTAGGAAGTTTAGTTCCTCTTGTCCATTCATATATTACTCGAGGAGATTCTAATTCGAGAAAACCAGCAATGTCCTCATAAGTATAATGAGATGAAGCAATCAGACTATATAACTTGAGCCCTATTCTTTCTTTGTTCAATTTCACTTTGTTAATCATATTTTCGTACCTCCGTAATTGATAATCATCAATACGTGCGAAATATTAATTAACATTATAATTATATCACATATTAAAATAGTATGAGTATGTTATACATATAAATATGCATATTTATCAAATTTTATATTAGGTGGGAAAGCATGTTGTGTATACTGCAAAACTATTTTAATTGGAGCTACTTCTATAAATAAAATAGGCAAAATATATAAATACTACAAATGTAAAGAACGCGAAAAGAAAAGAAAATGCTCTTTTAAATCAATCCCTAAAAAATGCATCAAAGATATTGTTATGTCTGAATTACATAAATTTTCTCAGAAGTAACAATCAGAAATTACAATTTGTCGTGCAATTATGTAATCTTTTGTTCTATAGATTTTGTCAATGTTCCCTAGGATAAAATCGCATGGACTTACTGCCTTTTGGATCGCTTGTTCATCAAAATGCATACCCATTGATTTATCCTCCTAAATTTATTTGCTATAGCCACCTACGCAAATATCCATTTAACCGACCATATAGTCTTTTCATCTGATAATCTGTTACGTTCCAATATTTCATATTAACTTCGCTCTTAGGCCTACCTTGTATATAGTGTGATAGTAGATATTCAAAAGATCCATTGATGCATGCTCCATTACTTTGTCGTAATGGTATGCAAGTTTTAACTGCTCTTCGAAATCTTCTATTTGCTCATCATCTAGTACGCGGCGAGTCTCATAGCACTTCTTTATCTTTGCTAGGTCAATTTGTATTGCCGTATAGCTCTTTGCCTTTGTTAATGTTCTCCTTTGCTTTTGGCTATCTTGCCTTTCAGCACTTACAATATATGGCTTTTGATACGGATATTTCGTGGTAGTAACTAGGAAGAAAATAGGAAATAAAAGATAGAAAATAGATAACAAATAGGAAGAATATGTAAATTAATTAGGAAGTAGTTTTGGTCATAAAAAAAGTCAGGCTTTTAAACCTGACTCACGTGAGTTTCAAATCAAATTAATCGTAATCTACATTTATTGTAAACTCTGGCACTCCCCCAGCGCCATTATCTATAACACACACATTAATACTATTAATACTTTTATCTTTGAGTTTTTCAGCTTCTCTATCGATACTCCTATTGTTCTCTATTAAATAACGAGTTGAGCTTAAACTATTCCCAGCGCATGACTCTCCTCGAATTGGAACATACACTTTACCATTCAACTTAAATATTGACAAGACATGGCACTTCCATAATCTCATAATATCAGCAGGTGAAGATATTTCAGGAACAGAATCAGGAATCGCATCCTTAGCTTCAATTATTCCAACTTTTTCTAACCAATTTTCTTCCTCTAAGATTTTCAGGAAATCAACGTTTGCGAATTCGTCTCCGTTTAGATGATGTGTAACATCTAAAAATAATATTTCATTTTGCTGCTGACATATTAACAAATATGTATCACTTCTGTTTGAATGAAAATCACTTTTACAATCTGCAGTGGCCTCATTTAGGTGAAGATGCTTAATACCCCAATAATTCAACAGTTTATCGTCATTTGTTTTAAAAATAAATTTTGACAAATGTGAATTCATATCCAAGCCATTCTCTAAATTATTCTTAAATAGTTCTACGAGTCCTCTTTTATCATCATCTAATTCTAAAAGATGACTATTCAAAACTGATGAATACGTTACTTTATAATTTATAATTGGCAATCGCTTTTCTTTATAATCTTTAAAGCACAACATAGTAGTTTGGTATGAAGCATCTGAATTGATTTCATACTCATGAGCTATTAAATAATCAATTAATTCTTTGCAAACTTTTTCTTTTATTGACAATACAATTTCGGTTAATTCCACTTTTGTTCTACTCCTTTATTAAAATTGTAATATTTAGTTCTTAAATATAACAAAAATCTGCAAATATTTTTGGGGCTACAACATAAAATTCAGCAGCCAACTTCTCTTGCAAGAGAAGTAATACTTATAGATTCTTCTAGATACCTTTTTACTATTGCTATCTTTTCTTCTTTCGTAAACTTACTTCTTTTATCCATAAAAATACCTCCAAAGCTTTTACTTTTTCAAGCGTCCACTTTGGAGGTATCATATCATTTTGCCGGCTCTGCCGAAATTTAAGCATTATGCTTATTTACTTATATCATCAATGATTCTATCAAATTCTTCTTTAGAATATGTATCATCAATGATTAAGCTATACCATGTATCTTTTTGTTTAGGGAAAGCAGATAAGTTAATTTGCTTATGCTTTTTCTTTAATTCATTTGCATACTTTGTATTCATCTTCGCAAGAAGAATCATAGTTCCATCGATTTCGTATACATATGCAAAGCATATCTTCTTACCATCTTTTTCTACATAGTGTGTATCTGCAAGAGGAAGACC
>JAEEWC010000006.1 GCA_016287155.1 Clostridia bacterium
ATTTGCTATCGCAAGCACTATTTATGAAAACAAGGATAGAGATAAATCTGAATTGTATTTTAAATGGGGACCTGGAGTTGGTTCTGCTATAGTTAACGCAGGTCAAGTTTTAAGTGCTGGCGATAGCGGTGTTAGTGAAATAGGCCATTATATCGTAAATCCAAATGGTAAAAAATGCATATGCGGAAGAGTAGGATGCTTAGAGACCGAAGTTGCTCTAGATAAGGGCTCTCAAGATAAAGATATTTATGATAAAATAAAACTAGCCGCAATGGCATTAATGAATACAGCCACAATTCTAAACGCTGAAGATATAGTATTGTTTGGTAGTGTATTTAACGATACGAAAATAGCTGAGAAATTCATAAAGGAATGTTTGGATATAAATCCAGTATTATCTAAAGATAGCATTAGAGTTTCATCGCTAAATGAAAAAGTAGCATTCATTGGCGCAAGTGGTATTTGCGCAAGAAGATTATTCTTCGAAAGAAAATAGAAAATAATTTAAAGGGGACAAATTATGAGTGAAGAAACAAAGCAAAGCTACATTGCTCAAGCAAGTGGCTTAAAAAGAAAAGACTACGTATCATATGCCCTTGGCGATACAGGTTGTTGTTTAGTATTTGGTTTAGTAACAACACTTTTACAACGTTATTATACTGACGTATTGTTATTGAATCCATTATTTATTATGTTGATGTTCGTTGTGGCTCGTGTATGGGATGCTGTAAATGACCCAATTATGGGAAGAATTTGTGACACAATGAAATTGTCTAAATGGGGAAGATATAGACCATGGTTCTTATATGGTGGTATCCCTCTATCGCTTGCTGCCGTATTGATGTTTGTTGTAGGTCAACAATCTCCAGAGAACGCAGGTTCTGTAGGATTAAGTGTATTTGCAACAATTACTTATATATTCTTTGGTATGGCATATACAGTTGTTCAAATTCCATATGGTTCTTTGGCATCAGTTGTAACACTTGATGATAAAGAAAGATCTAATCTTTCTATTTGGAGATCAGTTGGTGCTGCTATTGGTTCTATGCCAGTTATGGTTATTGGTATGATAGCATTCAAAGAAGATGGTGTTAATTATACAATCCTTCTAATTGGTGTTATCGCAATGGCTATTGCTTCTATGGTTATGATGGTATTTGCTTTCTTAGGAAACAAAGAAAGAGTTATCGCTCCACCTAAAAAGCCAGAAAAGGGAGCAACAATTAATGCATTCAAGAAATTATTCAAATCAAGATCAATGGTTGCTGTATCTTTAGCATCAATGTTATTGCTTGCTGGACAAATGTTTATTCAAAGTTTCTATTCTTATCTAATTAACTTCTATTTTGGTAAGGGTGGTATTTGGACAATGTTACCAACAGTATTAACATATCTACCAATGGCATTCTTAATGTTCTTTACACCAAAACTTGTTAGAAAGTTTGGTAAGAAAGAAGTTTCTGCGACTGGTATGGCAGTTGCTGCTTGTGCAAACCTATTGATGTTCTTCCTATTATTCATGGGACCAACAAATGTAGCTTTATATCTATTCATGATTCTATGTCTAGCTAGTGGTATTGGTCTAAACTTCTTCGTTCTACAAGTTTGGGCTATGGCAGCCGATTCAATCGATGAAATTGAAGTTAAGACAGGATCTAGAGAAGATGGTACAGCATATTCATTCTTTATGTTCTTTAGAAAGATGGGTCAAGTTATTGCAGCTGTAGCTGTTAACGCAACACTTCTTGCTATGGGATATTATGAAACAGTATCAGCAGGTAGCTTTGTATTCACAGAAGGACAATTAAAGACAATGTTTATCTTAGCTACAATTATCCCAGCTGTATTCTTTGGTGTGATGGCATTCTTACTATATGTAATCTTCCCATTATCTAAGAAAAAGGTTGCAATCCTTCAAGAAGAAAAGGAAGCTCACTTAAAGAAGTTGGCTGAAGGTGATGAAGAAGGAATAGTAACAGAAGCTGAAATTGTTCAAGAAGCTCAAGCTCCACAAGAGTAATATAAAACAACCAAAACAGGCGGGCCACTAAAAAGTGGCTCGTTTTTCTTGCGAATAAATAATAATAAGCATATAATTTGAGACAGCGAAGTTCGGCCTCTAAATCCTTCGCTTAATAAATCAAAACCAAGGAGAAAATATGGAAAACGAA
>JAEEWC010000052.1 GCA_016287155.1 Clostridia bacterium
AATTAGTATACTTTAATTATTATATTTCAGGAGAAGCACATGGTATCTTTAAGAGCAAGATTAGGTAGAATATTCGTTTGGAAAGTTTTTAATATGAACCCAGATGGCGGAAAGTCATTTGCCGAAGTAACACAAATGGTTTCAGATTTTAGAGAAACAGTACCAGACGGATATGAAAGAAGTGTTGAAACTTCAAAGAGCGGATTAAAATTTGAAAGAATAAAACAAATTGGCGTAGACAATGGCAAATTAGTTTTATATTTACATGGTGGTGGCTATACTGCCGGTCTTTCAAAAGCATATAGAGACCAAGCTTGCGATTATTCAAAGGCAGCAGGTGGTGCACAAGTATTTTTATTAGATTATGATTTAGCACCAGGTGCTTTATATCCAACTCAACATAACCAAGCATATGCATTCTGGAAAGATGTTATAGATATGGGATATAAGCCTCAAGATATTATTGTTGGTGGCGATTCTGCAGGTGCAAATCTAACTCTAAGCATTATGCTTAGATTGAGAGATGAAGGGGCAGAACTTCCAAAAGCTTTATATTTAATTTCTCCATGGGCAGATATGACAGCATCAGGAAAGAGTTATGAAACTAATTACCACGTAGATCCTATGTTTGGTAAAAAGAACGTTGAATTATCTGAAGAGATGAGAGATAGATTACTAAAGAGCGATTTATATTCTTGGTGCGGAGATGCAGACAGAAAAGATCCACTAGTTTCTCCAGTATTTGGTGATTATAAAGGATTCCCTCCAGTATTAATGACAGTAGGGGCTGATGAAATACTTTTAGATGATACAAGAACAATTGAAAAGAAATTAAAGGCAGAAGGTATTGAAGTTGAGGTTATCTCTCATGAGAAGATGTTCCATATCTATCCTTTATACTACACAATATTCCCTGAAAGTAAAAAAGCGTATAAGAGAATCTTAGCTTATATAGGCGAAAAGATGAAATAAGGGATTATTATATAATAATAAACATTTAGATTGCGGGAGAAAAACTTCCGCAATTTTTTTATATCTTTAACTAAAATTGAAGTAGCGTTTAATTAAATTTTATTTAGTTTCCGTAAAATGAAGGTGCATTAAAGGAGGCACCACTATGGGAAGCACAAAGACAATATCAGTAATGAAAAGATATGAAATCAAGTATGTCTTAACTAAAGAGCAAACAGAGCTTTTAAGAAAAAGACTTGTTGGTCATATGGTTGTTGATGAATACGGAAAGACATCAATTGCTTCTCTATATTACGATACTCCAAATTATAGATTAATTAGAAATTCTATTGAAAAGCCAATGTTCAAAGAAAAGATCAGATTAAGATCTTATGGTTTAGCTACAGAAAATTCTCCAGTCTTTTTAGAATTAAAAAGAAAATATGATTCTGTTGTATATAAGCGTAGAGTAAAGACAACTATTGGCGATACAAACGCTTTCTTTGCAAGAGAGGATAAGATTTGCGAGGATGGACAAATCGCAAGAGAATTGACTTATTTTAGAGACTACTATAAAGAATTAGTTCCTGCATGTTTAATTATCTACGATAGAGTAGCATATTTTGAACCTGATGGAGATTTACGTTTAACTATCGATTACAATCCAAGATATCGTATGCATGATTTAGATTTAATAACATCAATGGATGGTACATCTCTTTTAAACGAAGGAGAAACTATCTTAGAGATAAAAGTACAAGGTTCAATGCCATTATGGTTAACACATATTTTAGATGAAGGTAAGATGAAGAAATCTAGCTTCTCAAAATATGGAACTGCGTATGAAAGAGAAATGCAAAAAGCTATGAAGATTAGCGCATAAGGAGGATGTATGTTTAGTTCAGTTTTCCTAGAAGAAACAAATGTAGCAATGATATTTTTAATGCTTGGAATCGCTTTGGTTTGTGGCGTTATATATTCAAATATCGTTTCTTTAAAACTAAGATCATCAAAAGGAGTATTTATAACGGCAGCTGTTATGCCAATGATTGTTAGCTTAGCAATTTGCTTACTTGGAGCATTTTTAAGTTCAACAACATCAACAGTTTCAAGAATCGCAACACTTGCGGTAGCATTGGGCCTAATTAGATTTAGATCTACAAATGGCAGTGCAGAAGAAATGCTAATACTATTAGGCTCAGTAGTTTCAGGCTTAGTATTTGGGTTAGGGTATTTAGCCTTTGGGGCAATCTCTATGGTAGCTATCGCGTTGATATATATATTGTTATCTTATTTACCAATCTTTAGTAATAAGCGTTTTGCTGCAGAAAAAATGCTAAAGATTACCATTCCAGAGTCTTTGAACTACACAGAAGTTTTCAATGATACTTTTGAAAAGTATCTAAAACAATTCGACATCGTCGAAGTAAAGACAACTGCTATGGGATCTATGTTCAAATTATCTTTTAGAGTAGTGTTGAAGGACGTAAGCAAAGAAAAAGAACTAATAGATGAATTGAGAATTAAGAATGGTAATTTAGAGATAAGTATACTGCCATTTGTAGAACCAAATAAGAATTTATAATAGTCGCGCATTAGATAAAAGGTGGAGTCATTTGATGGCTCCATTTTTTATAAAAAATAGGTTTGGTTGACAAACAGAAATGTATAGGCGTAGAATTAAATTAATTAAGAGCGTTAATTAAATATAAAATAAGAGGGAATAATGATCGCAATTAAATTACAAAACGAAGAATTAAAAATATTTTTTAACGATTTAGAAAAGCTTTCTTTTAAAAAGGGTGAATCTTTTGTTGAAGTAGGGGATGGTAATGCTTCATATACTATGAGCAGAGGATCCTTTACTATTAAGGACAAGGTATTCTTTAAAGAAACTCTAATTAACGAGAGATTTGAATTAACAAAAGATGGCGCTATCATTCATTTATCTAAAGGGTCAATCAAGATTGAAGTAAATGGAGATATTATAAAATTCATTCCACAATCTTTAGATGATAACAATAAAATGTGGATAACTTTACCTTCAGATAAAGACGAAGCTCTATATGGAAGTGGAGAAATCTTCACTGAATTTAATTTAAAAGGATTAAAGGATAATGTTTGGGTAGCAGAACATATCAATTTAGCTCAAACAACTAAAAAGCTTTTAAAGAACGCAATTGGTTTAAAGAATGCAAAGCATTGTTTGAAGTTCTCAAATTACGAAACTTATTATGCTCAACCAACATTTGTATCATCATATAAATATTTCTATCATTCTGAAACTACTGCAAGAGCGGTATTTGATTTCAAGAAAAAGCAACAAATAAAGATTCAAACAGATCAAGTTGCTCCTTTCTATTTATCTTACGCTAGCGATTTTGAATCATTGATGACAAATCTAACATCAATTGTTGGAAGACAACCTGAACTTCCAGATTGGTTATATGATGGCCAAATCTTAGGAATTCAAGGTGGCACTGAAGTTATGTTAGATAAATATAACAAAGTTATCGACCATAATGGTAAGGTTTGTGGTGTATGGATTCAAGATTGGGAAGGAAGAAGAGTTACTGCTGTTGGTAAGCAATTATTCTGGAACTGGAAATGGGATGAAGAATTATATCCAAATCTAGATAAGGAAATTAAAGAATTAAATAAGAAGGGATGCAAAGTATTAGGCTACTGTAATCCATTCTTGGCTATTGAAAAGCCTCTATATAAAGAAGCTACAGCAAAAGGGTATTGTGTAAAAGACAAAGAAGGAAACGATTATCTCGTAAAGATAACAACATTCCCAGCAGCTATGGTAGATTTAACAAACCCAGATGCATACAACTGGCTAAAAGAAATCATCAAAAAGAATATGGTAGAGTTTGGCTTATCTGGATGGATGGCAGATTTTGGTGAATACCTTCCAACAGACTGTGTCCTATATTCGGGCGAAGATGCTGAACTTGTTCATAACACATGGCCAGCAAGATGGGCAAAACTAAATAGAGAAGTTTTAGAAGAAACAGGAAATGTTGGTAAGATTATGTTCTTCACAAGAGCAGGCCATACAGATACTCCAAGATATTCAACAATGATGTGGAATGGAGATAACCATCCAGATTTCTCAAAGGACTTTGGTTTACCATCAATTATCCCAGCAATGTTATCTTTAACAATGAGTGGATGTGGATTATCTCACTCAGATATTGGTGGATACACATCAGTTTTAAATCTAAGAAGAAATAAAGATGTTTATAAGAGATGGTTCGAAATGAATGCATTCTCAGTTTTAATGAGAGGACACGAAGGCTTGAACCCAGATATCAACATTCAATTTGATGCGGATGATGATATGTTAGATTTTGCTGCAAAGATGAGTAGAATCCATATGGCTCTAAAGCCATATCTAAAAGAAGCAGTTAAAAAGAATGCTAATGAGGGCGTTGGTGTAATTAGACCACTATTCTTCTATTACGATGAAAAAGAAGCATATAACGAAGGATATGAATATCTATTAGGAAGAGATATCCTAGTTGCTCCAGTATTAAGACCAAACGCTCAAACACAAAATGTTTATCTTCCAGAAGATGAATGGATTCATCTATGGTCGCAAAAAGAATATAAGGGTGGCAAATACACAATAGATGCACCTTATGGACAAATCCCAGTATTTATTAGAAAGAACGCACAATCAAACGTGCTAAAAGAATTATTGAAAGAAATTTAGTCATACACGGAGGTAATTAGTATGAAGTATTTTTTAGACAGCGCAAAAATTGATGAAATTAGAGAAGCTTATGACACATTTGGAATTGATGGTGTTACTACAAATCCAAATCACATTATGAATTCAGGAAAGCCATTCAAGGCAGTTTTAAAGGAATTAGCAGACTTTGTTAAGGAAAAGGGAATCGAAGGATATGATAAATTCCCAATCTCAGTTGAAACAAATCCACACCTAACAAAGGCAGAAGATATGATCGCTATGGGTAGAGACATTGCTAAGTTATCTAAGAACTTCGTAATCAAACTTCCTTGCATCCCAGGTGGAATTGAAGCAGCAAGAAAGTTAGAACAAGAAGGTATTAGAACAAACCTAACTCTAGTGTTCTCTCCATCTCAAGCACTAATTGCTGCAAAGAATGGTTCATTATTTGTATCTCCATTCATCGGTTGGAAAGAAGCTAGCGGTGAAGATTGTTCACAATACATTTCAGATATTGTTGAAATCTACAGAAATTATGATTATAAGACAGAGATTATCTGTGCAGCTATTAGAACAGGTAAGCAAATCGCTGAATGTGCAGCTATGGGCGCAGATATCGTAACAGCTGGTCTTCAAGTATATAAAGATAGTTTCTATCATCCATTTACAGACTACGGTCTAGCTAAGTTCACAGCAGCTTGGGATAAGACTATTACAGACTAGGAGGCAGAATATGAAAATCGGGTTTATTGGACTTGGTATAATGGGCGAATCGATGTGTGAAAACATCGTTAAAAAGCATGACGATAAAGTATACTGCAGCGATTTAAATAAGGCTCAAGTAGCTAAGCTTGCAGCCGTAGGAGCTATCCCATGCGATAACAATATTGAAGTTGCTAAAAATGCTGACGTAATTATCTCTATGGTACCAAAATCTGAACATGTAAAGGCTTTATACACAGAATTACTACCATATATAGATAGCAAAAAGATCTGCATCGATATGTCAACAATCGATCCATCAGTATCTAAAGAAGTAGCAAATATGATTAAAGCAAAGGGTGCACAATTTGCAGATGCTCCAGTTGTAAAATCTAAACCGGCCGCTATTGCGGGACAATTAGGTATTTATGCTGGTTGTGATGAATCTTTATTCCCAACAATTGAACCAATCCTAAAGTACATGGGATGTAATGTAATTAGAATGGGCGAAAATGGTATGGGTCTTGTTATGAAGATTTGTCATAACACACTAGTTGCTCAAATCCAAAATGGTGTTAACGAAACAATTAATTTAGCAAAGAGATATGGCGTATCAATTGAAGATTTCGCTACAGCTATTTCATATGGTGGTGGACAAAACTTCTATCTTGATGGTCAATGGAAGAATCTTCAAAACGAGAACTGGACAACAGCATTCTCAATTGAGAACATGCATAAGGACCTAGGCATTTGCCAAAGAATGAGTAAAGAAAGCGCATTCCCAATGCCAGGTATGGAAAACGCAAAGAGCGTATATGACAAGTGTATGGAAAACAATATTGGCAAAGAAGATTTCAGAGCTACATTCAAAGCAGTAAGAGGCGATTTTAATGATTAATCATTTAAATGAAGTAAATGATGTAAAAATATATTCCGTGTTAGACGAAGAGTTTAAAACCTTTGGCAGAGTTGTCAAAGGTTACGACTTTTCGCAAATCATAGACTATATGGAATCAAATACTCCAATCCCAGAAAATGGTAATATCTATATCCCATCGGATGAAAAGATGGAAGCTCTTCCAATAAAGAAGGAAGTAGAGGATATCCTATATGGTGGTATGCCAATTCAAATTGGTTATTGTAATGGTAGAAATTCTACATACAATGGATTTGAATATCATAAAGGCTCAGAAATTAATATAGCGGTTACTCCATTTATGTTAGTTTTGGGCCATGTTTGGGAGATTGAAGACAATAAGTTCTATGTAGGAAATGAAAAAGTATTTTTCGTGCCTAAAGGCACGGCTATTGAAATGTATGAAACAACTCTACATTTATCACCTTGTAAAGTACAAGATGAAGGGTTTAGAGGCGTTGTTATACTTCCAAAGGGAACAAATACTCCACATAAAGAAAAGAAGGTGACAGAGGATAAAGAATCTCAATTGTTACTACAAAGAAATAAGTGGGTACTTGCTCACAAAGATAGAAAACCTTTAATAGATCAAGGAGCTTATCCAGGATTTATTGGAGAAAATAAAGAATTGAAATATTAGGTGAAATATGAAGTTTAATTATTTGTATATACCAATCGGCGTACCAACTTTCCATTTAGAAAGTGCGCAAAAAGAATTTGAAAAATCTATCAATTTATTAAAAGAAATCGATGAAGCAGTAATCTATCCAGATGAGATGTTATTATCTTTAGATAAACTACATGCTTTTATGGATGATAAAACTCCAGATTTAATTATTGTTCAAAATATTACTTTTGCAAATGGCGCATATATGAGTGAAATTGCAAGAAAGTTTAATTGTCCAATGCTTTTATGGACTCTAAAAGAACCAGTAATTGATGGCGGAAGATTAAGATTGAATTCTCTAACTGGCGCATATTCTGCAGCCAATGTTATGAGTGCATTTGGCTTGCCATTCGAATATATCTTCGGGGCACCTCAAGATAAAGAAACAAAAGAAAAGATTGCATCAACAATTAAGGCTGCTAAGTTAAAGAAGGCTTTAAGAGAATTAAACATTCTTCAAATCGGTCATACTCCACAAGGCTTTGGATTTGGTAGAGCACTAGATATGGAAATGATGACAACATTTGGTTCAAATCTATTATCTATTGAAGCAAGAGAATTAATCGATGCCGCAAAATCATATTCTGATGAAGAAGTAGAGGAATATCTAAAGGATGCTAAAAATAGAATCGTTGGCTTAGATAATATCGAAGCAAAGAACGTTAGAGATTTTGCAAGATTATATAAGTCATATTACGAATATGTTAAGAAGAATAACATTGGTGCATTATCTTCAAGATGTTGGCCAGATTTCTTCACAGCATTTGGAACACCAGTATGTTCAGTACTTGCTATTTTGAACGATTTAAATGTTCCATCATCTTGTGAAGCTGACACATATGGTGCACTATCTATGTTTATGGGTCAATTCCTAACAAACAAACCTACATTCTTTGGAGATCCAGTATCTATGGATAAGAATGAAAATATAGTAACATTCTGGCACTGCGGTACAGCTGCTTGCTCTCTAGCAAGAAAAGATACGGGTGCAAAAGCTGGTGTTCATTGTAATAGAAAGATTGGTCCAACTCTAGAATTTGGTTGCAAAGCAGAAAAAAATGTTACAATCTTTAGAGTAGGCAAAAAGGCTGATGGAAGCTTTAGAGTGTTCTTAGCTACAGGTGAAGCATTAGACAAACCACAACAATTCTTAGGAACAAGTATTGTAATAAAAACCAATACAAGTGCCAAAGATTTAGTTAACAACTCAGTTTTAAATGGTTGGGAACCACACTTTGTTGTAGCTATGGGAGACATCTCTCAAGAGATCGAAGCTTTATGTCATATGTTAAAAATCGAGGTTGAGAAGTACTAATGCCATTTACATTAACGCTGTTCCTATTTCTATTAGTAATCTTATTTGCTAATGTAATGCAAACCATTACTGGCTTTGCAGGTACAGTGCTTGCTATGCCATTTGCTATTATGCTTATGGGAAGCGAGTTCTCAAGAACAACTCTAAATATCTTGGGACTTTTAGCATCACTTGGCGTTGTAGTATTAAATAGAAAATCAATCAATTGGAAAGAAGTATTAAAAATCTGTATTATCATGCTCGTTGGTATGGTAGGTGGATATCTAATACTTGGGCTTGTAGATATAAGTAAGCAAGTATTATTAATCATCCTTGCAAGCTTTGTATTCCTATTTACAATTATTGGATGCTATACAACATTCATCAAAAAGGAAGGATTAGAAACAAAGAAAGAACCAGACGTTGTTTTAGATGCAAATAATCAAGAAATAACGCAAGAGACAGTATTTGCAACAAAGAATCCTTGGTATAAAGAAGCATTTCTTTATGCGCTATTAGTTGTATCAGGCGTTGTACATGGAATGTATGTTTGTGGTGGACCACTACTTATTATCTACGCAACAAAGAAACTAAAAGATAAGGACGAATTTAGAAGCACTCTATCTATGGTATGGGTCGTTCTAAATGGCGTCAATTTAGTAAGAGATATAATCGCAGGAAGCTTCGTAATGGTAGGTGGCAATATTATTGATACTATTGCTGCTATGGTAATGCCAGTATTTGTATTAATCGGAGCAATTGCATTTGGTAACATTCTTGCAAAGAGAATGAACAAGAAAGTATTTATGATAATAACATATGTCTTAATGGCAATTAGTGCTACATCATTAATACTAAACGCATGTGGGGTAATTTAATGGCAATAGGGCAAAATTTAAAGTCTTTAAAATCTACAAATAGAAGTTCACTTCTATACCTTTTGAATGCAAATGGAAAGATGAGTAGAAAAGACATTGCAAAAGCCCTTGCTTTAACTCCGGCTGCTGTTACAAAGATTTGCCAAGAATTAATCCAAGAAGGATATATTGTAGAGGCAGAGGCTATTAAAGATGGCGCAAAGGGGAGAAGTGAAGTTCTATTAGAGCTAACATTAGATGAAAAATTAGTACTAGGTGTGTGCGCAGATAGAGACAATGTTTCATTTTCAATTTCGACCCTAGCGGGTAAATTAATAGATATTAAATCTATTTCATTCGAAAAGGATGTAGATAAAGTAATCGATATGGCATATAGCTATCTAAAAGATAGCGGTTATGAAGATAAGATAATCGGTGCTGGCGTTTGTATCGTCGGTTCATCTCGTGGATATAGCGTATGGGAAATGGCTAATCTAAAAGAAAAACTAGAAGATAAGATAAAATGCGATGTTGTTATCCACAATAACGTTAGATCATTTGCTATCGCAAGCACTATTTATGAAAACAAGGATAGAGATAAATCTGAATTGTATTTTAAATGGGGACCTGGAGTTGGTTCTGCTATAGTTAACGCAGGTCAAGTTTTAAGTGCTGGCGATAGCGGTGTTAGTGAAAT
>JAEEWC010000053.1 GCA_016287155.1 Clostridia bacterium
ATAATAAAGCCTAAGATATCAAATAATTGTGCTAACCAATTTACAGATGTCCCAAAAATTGTTACGTGCATATCTAATACTCCTTTTTATCTTTTCGAAAAGTATTATAATATGCACGTAATTTCCAATCATTTAATTATTGCGGAAAAACATCTCAAAAATTGCGATTTAATTAAAATGTGAATGTTTTTGTTTCTCCGGCAGCAAATGTAACGTTCTCTGTATGAGTTCCGTAAGTTACTTTAATTGTTTGAGCAATATCGCTTGTAATTGAGCAAGAACCATTCTTACCATCCCATGTACAAGATACAGTTGCTCTTGTTCTAGCTCTTAAATTCTTATATGAACCCTTAGTCCAAGTTGTTGGAAGAGCAGGTAGAACTTCAATCTCTCCATTGTTTGAATATAGTAGAGCTTCATTCATAACACCAATCAAACCTAATGATGAGTCTGTACAATATGCGTTAGATCCACCATCGATATCGTGGTTAGTCATCATAGAATTATAGAATAGACCTCTAGATCCTAAAACTGATGTATGGAACATTGTGTATAAACAGTTTGTAACATAAGCAGAATCTTTTAATCTTGCAGCAACTAGTGCCTTATGTAACCATCCATGAGATTGCATTGATTGGCTTGCTACAGCTGCCTTATCTCTATCTTTTAGCGCTTGTTGTGTAGCATTGTATAGAGTTTCGTTATCTTGTGTTTCAAATGCTGGCCATGCAAGATATAAATGGCTTAAGTGTCTATGTGAATTTGTGTCATTGAATCCATTTGCACACCATTCTTTAACAGCGCCAGATGATGTATATTGATAATCTGGTAGGTTGTTAATTAAAGCTTGGTATTTTTCAACCTTAGATGTGTAAGCAGTTGGCTTTTGTAGATTTAAAAGTTCGATTGCCATTTCTAGAGAATATCTAGCAGCAGAGATATCCATTGCACAGTTAACGCCAAGAGTTGAATGGTATGAACCTGATGTTTCGTTTTCTGGAGAATAGCTTGGAACGATTAGATATTTTTCGCCAGCAGCTAAAGATGTTTTAGATGCGTCGTATCTAGCGTTACCAGATGCGTCTGTATAATATTGAGGAACGCAAAGACCTAACCAGAAGTTTGCATTCTTTTCAAGCATTGGAATTAATATATCGTTTAATAAATCCTTATTTCCATCTACTGTTTCAATAGTTGTGTTTCCATAACATTGATAATATTCATATATTGGTTGGATCATCCAAGCAGCACCAGCGTTCCAGTATTGGAATGGATATCCAAGGTTACCTTCATCGTTTATAGCTCTATCGCCATCTGCGTGTGGAGGGCATAGGATAGCATCGTCAATATTGTAGATAACTTTAGCATTCTTCTCCCAATCTTCTAATTGGTTATATACGAATCTAATATATCCTGTACCAAATGCTTGAATGTTTGATGTGTTCATACCACTTGATTGTAGATTAACGTTAGCATCCATTGTGTAGATGTATCTCCAACCTGGGTCCCAAGTGCCAATCCACATACCAGATAATCTAGACATTGAATAGCCAGCGCAGCAAGTCATAACATATCTACCATGGTTATATACTCTATTTGAGAATGATGGAGATAATGTCTTAGACTTTCTTTGAGCAGATAGATATTCTTCATTTGTTAAGTATTGTGTTTCTGTATCATCTGTAATATCTAAAGACGCAGCATTATAGATTTCATCTTGTAAAGTAGCTGATGGCTCTAGTGCTCTATCATATGAGAATTTGCCGAACTTTTTGTATTTATTAGATACAGATTCGACTTTTTGCAATAATTCTTCTTCAATTTTATAAGTATCACTACCGCTAAAATCTTTCATCTTGCCCATCTCTTTAGTCTTTTCTAGGGCAGTAATTAGATATACATTTTTAGCTCCAGAAATATCAACAGCAGCGTCATAACCATTCTTATTGTATGAATCTGTTGATTGTTCTTTCTTTGCTGTCTTTGTACCTTTATCTATTAAGATGTATGTAACTGCAGCATATCCGCCATTTTGATATGTAGAGTTTGCATAATCTGGATAGTGAACAACTTGAGCTAAATATGAAGCATCGTCAGATACGATTTCTTTATATTGAATATTCTTTTCGTCTGTTTGAGAACCGTTTTGACCTTTACCAAATCCAACCATCTTTGATGCTGTATCAATAGAGATTGTTAAAGATACGTTGTTGCTTGAATTTGAGATAGCAGTAATAATAACATCATCTTCACGAGATGCAAATGTTCTTCTTTCCCATTCTGTTGAACCATCGTTAAATGTTTCGCCAACTTCACCTGTATCATAGCATGTATATCTTTGGTAATTAGAAGGTTCTGAAGAATAAGTTGTATCAATTCTAAGTTGCATACCTGGGTGGTATTTTGCAATTCTATCCCATCCATCAATAACATCACCATCAACTGGTTCTACCATGTTAACAATCTTTTGACGAAGTTCATCAACAGTTGTTGTAGCAGTAGGGATGTTGTCTCTATCTGCATTTGTTGGCATTACATAGTCGATGTGTTGGTATGTAATAACATCACTAGTTGGAGATCCGTTTGTCAAGAATCCAATCTTACCATTGCCGCCGACCATACCATCACGCCAGTTATCTGTATTTGTTCCTAGCTTAATTTCACTATATGTTGAAGAGTATACGATATGAGTGCGATTTGCTTTCTTTGCAAATAAATCAAGTCCTGCAAATGGTAAAATAACAAAAATTGTAATTAAAGCAATTGCTACAACGCCTAAAAATGATGACGATGAGATAATAGCAATCTTACTTTTTTTAGATAGCTTCTTCTTTGATGAAACCTTTTTGTCTTTCTTGACTGGAGTTTCAGGCTCATCTTCTAGTTCTTCTACTTCTTCGATTTCTTCATCTAGAATTTCATCATCGATGATTTCATCTTCTAATTCTTCGATTTCGTCTTTCTTCTTCATAATAACCTCTTTTTGTCGTTATACAAATAGTTTAGCATATATAATATTATGCGTGTGTAAATATTTAGAGAAAAAAAATACCGCCTCAAAAAGAGACGGTAAGTATGAACCAGAAAATAGTTATTTTAATCTTTCAATCATAGCCCATAGAGCTTTTGCTGAATTGAAGTTTGATGGGATGATATCTGCAGGTGATACTACGATATCAAACGCATCTGTAATTTCAGATACGATAGACATGATATTTAAAGAATCTAACA
>JAEEWC010000054.1 GCA_016287155.1 Clostridia bacterium
GCTTAATTAAATATGCTGCAGTAATTGTGCTATTATTCTTCATCTTAAAGACATTAGGCGTAGATACAACAGCAATCCTAGCTGGTATTGGAATCTTAGGGTTGGTTGTAGGTCTTGGTGCCCAACCACTTATCGCAGATATCTTAGCAGGATTATTTATCGTATTTGAAAAGGTATTCGATGTTGGCGATATTATCGTAGTTAATGGATTTAGAGGCACAGTAAAAGAAATCGGTATTAGAACAACTCAACTCGTAGATGCTGGCGGCAATATCAAGATTATTAACAATGCAAAACTAGAAGAAGTTATTAATATGACAAATCAATTATCTCTTGCCATTTGTGATATCGGCATTGAATATGGTGAATCTCTAGAAAGAGTAGAAGCTATTTTGAAAGAGAATCTTCAAAAAGTTAAAGATGCAATCCCAGATATTAAAGAAGGACCTTTCTATAAAGGTGTAGCAGAGCTTGGCGATTCAGCGGTTGTAATTAGATTCGTTGCTAATTGTGAAGAAGGTTCTAAATACCAAGTTGAAAGAGATATGAATAGACAATTTAAGTTGTTATTCGACGAAAACAATATCAACATCCCATTCCCACAAGTTGTTGTTAATAAACCAATTGAGTTTGAGGATGCAACGTCTCATCAAAAGAAACAAGCAGATAAGTTCGTTGAAGAACAAAAGATCTTAAGTAAAGGAATGGCAGAAAGCGAAATCAATAACGTTTAATTTGTATGAAAAACGAGTTTGATCAAATCAAAATAACAAACAACGGAAAATGTTCTGATTATTCAGAGCATATCCGTTCGTATGATAACGATAATCCGCGTTTTGTCAAAGAGAATTCTCTATCTAAACAAAAAGAAACATTTAGAGCGAAAGAATTGTCTGATGAGGTTGTGCATGTAAATAAAGGACAATCTTTAAAGAATGAAGGCAAAATCTCTCAAAACACTTCAGCAATGCAAAGTGGGGTACAAAGTGCTTCTTCTGCAATGAGTTCAATTGCTTCATCTATTGGTAGTGGTATTGGTGCATTGGCTGGCGTAGTTGCTACGACAGTTGTTGCTGCTGTAGTTGTTGTAGTTGCTTTTGTAAGTACGCTTACAATTAATCTATCTTTGTTTATGGCAGACACCAATAGTCTTGTTTTTGAAGTTGAAATGAGTGGGGCCCAAGAAGAGGATTTTGAAGATCCTATCTATGCAGTTTTAACAAGCGATGATGGAACCCATATAGAACAGCAAATTACGCTTGATGATGTTTATTTAACATATAACGATTTAAAGCCAGGTAGAGAATATACTATAAAGATTAAAAATTCAGAAAAAGTATTTGTCGAAAAATCTTTCTTTACAGATAAAGAAAAGATAGAAAGAGGGCAATTAACATCAAGCGCAAAAGGCACTTTGGTATTAGTGGCGGTGCAAGACGTCTTATTACAACAAGGCGAATATTATACGCTTGAAGTTAGAGATTCTAAAGGTAATGTAGTATTTAGCGTTGATAGCGTAAATACTACGGCAGAGTATTCTTTTGAGGTAGCACAAGAGATGGAACTATATTGTTCATTGTCCGTAAATGGCAAATCTTATGCAATGTCTCAATTAGAAGTAAAGGCAGGCCCAGAATATGACTTTGCAAATCCAACATGGACTTGGGCAGAAGATTATTCTATGGCAAGCGTAACCTTTATTGATTTAAATGGAGAAGATCCTCTAGTTTTAAATGCAGAGATTACTATTGAAGATCAAGAGCCAACTTGTACTGTAGATGGACAAAGAGCTTATTTAGCTACAGCAACATATAATGGACAAAGTTTTAATGACGCAAAGTTTGAGGTATTAGAAGCGTTTGGCCATAATTATCTATTTGAAGAATTTGAATGGGACGATGAAGTAGCTAAAGCAGTTTATAGATGTAAGAATAATCCAAACCATGTCCAATATTATCCAGCGGAAGTAACATGGGAAATTACAACAGAAGCTCAATGTGAACAAGATGGCATAAAGACATATACTGCTACATATGAAGGGCATGTTGATACAAAGGAAGTAATCATTCCTGCTACTGGTCATGACTATGGAGATTTAATAGAGGAAAAGCCTGCTACTTGCGATGAAGATGGCGTGGCTGCGCATTATTATTGCC
>JAEEWC010000055.1 GCA_016287155.1 Clostridia bacterium
ATAGATACATCTGCATCCTTTGGCAATACAACTGTTTCTAAATTACCACATTCATAGAATGCTAATGCGCCAATTGTTAATGTGCCCTCTTCCATCTCGCTATTAATTGTTATGCTTTGAAGTGCTGTTTCAGCAAATGCTGCATATCCAATCTTTTCAACGCTTGGCAAAACTAATGTAGAGATATTTATACATCCATGGAAAGCATAATCGCCAATTTCTTTTATGTTATCAAATGAAATCTTAGATACACTCAAGCTTGTGCAACCAGCAAATACAGCTATGCCTATCTTTTCAACGCTTGATGGAACTACAACTTCACGTAGCATCTTATGGTAATAAGTTGTTGAATTTTCAGTTATATAAGCGAAGGTATATGTTCCTAAATCTTTTGTACCATCTTCAAATTCAACCTTTATCAATCTTGGTGTTATAGCAAATGTATATTTACCCATTTCTTGAACAATACCAACATTTGCATAAGATAGATTTGTACATGTTGCAAATGCATAATCCTTAATTGTTGTTCTTAATTTAGATAAATCGATTGATTGTATATTTGTTCCTACAAATGCATATGAACCGATAAATAAATCTCTATCCTCTGTTGTTGACTTTTTAAATTCTACAGTACTTAATCTTGTACAACCTTTAAATGCATTATTACCAACATATGTTAGAGTCTTAGGAAGAACTACTTTTTGCAAAATAGTATTTCCAGCAAAAGCATTTGCTTCAATTCTTGTTATTGAAGTTGTAGATAAATCAACACTTTGAACATTAATATTAGAAAATACATATTCCCCAATTGATGTTATTGTATTATCAGATAAAATTGTTTGAGTATTTAGAATGTATCTCAATTCACCATTAACAACTAAATTTGTTTTTTCTGTTCCTGAGATGTTAAATGTAGCAAGTTTTGTACAACCTATAAATGCTGTTGTATCTATTGATGCATATTCAACAATTGTAGAATCTAATATTACTTCTTCTAGAGATGTACATCCCTTAAATGCATTAGCTCCAATTGATTTTGCGCTAGATAAATTAACACTAGTTAGATTAGTACATCCTTCAAACGCACTCTCTTGAATCGTTGAAACATATTCTAAGTTAGTAATTGTAGTTAATGTTGTATTGTTCTTAAATGTACCAGAATAAATACAAACACATGATGTTGGCAATATAATAGTTTGTACATTTGGAGCATATGTAAATGCATTAGCGCCTATTGCTACAATATTACTAGATGAAGATAAGTCTATTGTTGTTTCATCGCTAAAGCATGCCAATAGGACGCCATCATCGTTTACATATACACTTGGAGCGACATTGATTGTATAAGATTTAATTTCTTCTCCATTTGCAAATACGGTAACAGTTGCTTGACCTTCAGATACAGCTTTTATGATGTTATTTTCAACGCTTGCAATTGAAGGATCAGATGTTGTCATCGTAATTGTAATAGGATTTTGAATATAGTTATAGTTATATGGAGAATAAGAATATGTGAATTTTAATGATTCTCCTGGAGCCAAGCCAATTCTGCTACTTGATGTATTAATCGTAAATGCTGGATCTAATCTGCCATTTATAGTATCAACCATTTCATAACCAGAAATGTTTGTCTTTTCATAAGTAGCACTTTCATATTCTGATGCTTGAACTTTAACGATTAATGTAGATTCATTATCCTTACTATCTTTTATTGTTACAATACAGATGCCTTCTTGAAGACCTGTAATCTTACCATTATCCATAGCTAAAATTGATGAATCTGAAACTGACCATGTATATTTTTCATTTACTGAATAATTTGCAACATATGTTGTGTTAGCTAAATCAACTTCCTTATTTACAAATACATCAATATCTGTTGAAGTGAATTCAATAGTTGTCGTTGTTTGCTTTTCTGTTTGAGGACGAGATGAAGATGATGTAGAAGATGATGAATTCTTAGAATTGATATCTACGCTCTCTCCGCTCCAGTTCTTAATTGAATAATAATAAATGTTAGTATTGAATGCATAATCTATAACATAGAAATATAAATATCCATTTGTAGCATTAGCAATAGTATCTGTTACGTCAACTTTAAGCGTTACGCTTTGACCAACGCCTGTAGCTTCTGTAGCTACTGGGTAAAAATCTTCTGGGGTTAAAGTGACATTTGTTACTGAAGAACCAGATCCTACACAAACGCCTAAGGCTTGAATATAGTGATTGTCTGATAGCGTAATTGTAGCGTATTTCTTACCATCTTCTTCTGTTGCCACGATATTGTCTATCTCTGGGCTTTCTTCATCCACATAGAATTTTTGCGTATATGTATCTGTTATTTCGTTATCATCACTCTCAAAATCATATGTTCTATACACATTAAACACTAATTCATATTGCTCGTTATTATATAAATTTAGAGTATATGGCGAAATAGTTAAATAATCTCCTGCGCAAACTATTGCATCATAGTTATTGTTATACCTCATTTTTTGAGTATAAGTATAATTAGTTATAGATGTTATTTCTCCAGTTTGTGTATTTACAAGTTGTACTTCAATGTAATCGGCATTTCTAAGAAGACCTAATTGGAAATATCCTGTTGCGTACATTGCTGATGAATAAATAGATAATGCAGCAAATTCTTCTTGGGCAGCAGGTTTTTCTCCGTCATATTTATCACTAACAGAAAATACATATGCACCCATTGCAAAATAATATGAATCTGCATAATTTCCATATACAGCTGAAGCTCTCAAATAAGCTTTATTATCTTCGCTTTCTTCATATATAGTTAGATCTAATACATCTTGAGAATCCCAATCTCCATAGAATCCAATAAATGGACAAGACATTGTGTTCCCTGAATCATCTAAAATGATATAGCCTTCTAGATATATACCATTTTCAAATTGATCTAGATATTCTATAGATTCTTCACTTATTGTTAAAGTTAAAGCTACTTGAAGTGTTGAATTTGCATCAACATGAACTAAATATTTATTTCCAGATATTGTGATGTTTTGAACATCATCAATAGTGAAAGACAATTCTTTTTCGTACCCACTTAGATATCCATCTTGTAATAATTCTGTTAAAAGGGCTACTGTTAATTCATAATCTTTAGCATTTGA
This sequence comes from Clostridia bacterium, assembly GCA_016287155.1. Lineage (GTDB taxonomy): Bacteria > Bacillota > Clostridia > Christensenellales > UBA3700 > UBA3700. Next base: position 3,138 of record JAEEWC010000055.1, read on the forward strand.
ATCATAATTTTCAATTTTAAAAGATAGAGTGATTGTATCTTTAATATTATCGCCAAGTTCTATTTTAGTCTTCGTTTCATCTTCGCATGAGATATAAGTTAAAGATGTTATAGCCTTTTCAATATTTGCTAGACCAGCCCCTTGACTTCTTGGAGAAATTAATATGTCATTTAAATCTGTCAAAAGCGTCGTGTTTGACATAATAAGTTTTGTTGCAATCTCGGCAATTCTTATATTATCATCGCTATCTACACCAAACAATAATGCATTAGCTTTAATATATTGTCTTACTACAGCAAATACACCAGCAACATTAGGAGATGCCATAGAAGTACCGGTCGCTAATACATATGATTGATTTAAAGCAGCTGAATAGACATTCGTTCCATATCCTGTAACATCTACACCAAATTCTAATTCACCTGTAACACCTTTTGAAGATGATGATGCAATTGTTACTTTTACATAATCGCTATCAACATATATTACGCCTTCTTTTGAAGTAGCTGCAGCAATTAGAGCATCGCCACTTTCTTTTGAAACTAAGCACAATGGCATTACTGGGGTACCGTCTACTTTCACTCTTGACACTTTCGATTCGGAATTAACGAAAATTACACCAATTGCTCCGCCATCAAATATATCGTTTTCTCTTTCGGTATCGATATCAAAATCGACTACTACAATCTTTCCAGAAATATCTACTTCATCACCATCTGTTCCGCCACCTAAAGCAATCTTATCATCCTTAGATAGAACAACATATGGAAGCGAATCCGTAATCCCGTTTACACTCATATATTCTAAACACATTTCTGTAAAATCATAAACAGCTGAATAATCTGAAGCTATAAACTGACCGTATTGGATTTTTGTTTCAGATGATGTGCCCTTATTTAGGACAAAATATCTAGTTTCTTCTGCATTTGCAATAGATACTGTTGATTCATAACAGCCTGGAGCATCGATATTTCCATTATCCACATATTCAGATTCTGCTAAATCTGTGCCAGATCTTGATTCGATTGCGCTTGTGCCTTGATTACCTGCAGCACTAACCACACTTATGCCTGCATTTTCAGCAGCTTCAACCGCTTTATACTGAATAGAATCTTCAATTGCAAATCCATTTGGTGCACCTACAGATAGATTTATTATGTCAACGCCCAATTTGATGGCATCTTCTATAGCTGCAGCAATTGTGTCTGTAGCCATTGCGCCATTTTCATCAGCTACTTTCATTAGAACTAGTTGCGCATTTGGGACAACACCAGTAAATGAAGAACAATTTCCGGCAACAATGCCTGCTACATGTGTACCATGAAATGTCCATGAACTATATACATCACTATCTGATTCGTAATAATCATATGCGAAAGGAATTTTTTCTGATTTATATACATTTTGAATAGTTTCTCCAGATAATTCATATGCATTCAAATCATATAGTACATCTTTAACATCGCTTAAACTCAATGCAAGATCTGTTGATGTAATAGAATCAAAAGCAACATGCGAAATATCAAAGCATGAATCAATAACAGCAACTACCATACCATCGCCTTGGTATGCTGTTGTGTTTTTAAATTCGCCAGTTGTTGTTGCATCTTCAGATACGAATTCATATGATGATTCAGACACTTCTTCTGTGTAATATGTATTAGATAAAGAAACGCTCTTTATATAAGATAATTGAGTTAATGAAGAAATATCTTTTAATTTAATTGAAATAGATTCGCCATTAAAGATATATGAATATGTATATCTTGTAGTGGCATCTACTCCTAATAGTTGCAAATCTGCGCTAAGTGAGTGAGAATCTTCATCGTTATATTCAACAACAACTACAGCCTCTTCATTTTCATTTACCGACAAATATTCTTCTGAATATAAAGATAGAATCTCATCGATGTCTAAACTTACGCTATCTGAAATGTTGATTAATTCAGTTGTTTCATCTGCGAAGCAATACGCTGTACCAAACAATGATACTATTGCTATTACTAATATTAAAATTACAGATATTTTTTTCATTAAGTACTAACTCCTATAAGTTGTACCTCTTAGCTAGTTTTGCGAATTGTGCTAAACTTCTTTCGATTGTGTCATATGCTACGCAATAAGCTAGACGTACATATCCTTTTACCCCAAATGAAGATGCTGGAACCATTAGAATGTTATATTCTTTAGCAACTTTAACGAATTCCATATCGTCATCAATTGGAGCCTTCATGAATAGATAGAAAGCGCCTTCTGGTTCTACGCATTCAAACCCAAGGGCTTTTAATCCTTCATATAATTTAATTCTGTTTTTGTTATATGCTTCAATGTTTGTCTTTTCATTCAAACATGATTTAATCAATTTTTGTTGTAGAGATGGAGCGTTTACAAATCCTAAGATTCTTGTAGCAACGCCCATAGCTGAGATTAGATCTTCAAAGCTATCTGCTTCGTTTGGAACTACTAAATATCCAATTCTTTCACCTGGTAGAGATAGCGATTTAGAGTATGAATATCCAACGATTGTGTTCTTATAATACTTAGTTAAATATGGAACTTCTATATCCTTAAATGTTAATTCTCTATATGGTTCATCAGAAATTAAATAGATACATGTATTCAATTCTTTTTGTTTCTTCTCTAAAATAGCAGCTAACTTTTCAATCCATTCTTTCTTATAGATAACACCTGTTGGGTTATTTGGATTGTTTATGATGATAGCCTTTGTCTTTTTAGAAATCTTGTTTTCAAAGTCCACATAATTAGGTTCAAATGTTGGTGGGTTTGGATTTACTGCTACCAATACACCATCGAAGTTTGAAACATAATTCTTATATTCTCCAAAGTATGGAGCAATTACCATTACTTCATCGCCAGGATCCAAAATAGATTTCAAAGCAACATTTAATCCGCCGGCTGCGCCTACTGTCATGATGATGTTCTTTTGAGTAAATGCTGTGTTAAATCTTGTATTTAAAGATTGAGCAATTGCTTCTCTTACATCTTCATATCCTGCGTTAGACATATATCCGTGAAGAATAACTGAATCTTCTTCATCAACGATTTTCTTGATGTTTTCGTTTACTGCTTTTGGAGCAGGAACGTTTGGATTGCCTAAAGAAAAGTCAAACACATTTTCTGCACCATATTTCTTGGCCATTTGTTTGCCTTCTTCGAACATTGCTCTAATTACTGATGAGCCTTTTACAAGCCCTACCATCTTTTGTGAAATCATATCTACCTCGCTTCGTTATTGTATCCTTTAAAACTAAAGAATACTTAAATTTATTTTTGTGCAATTTCAATTATATATTCATATGGCTTCGCGCGCAATAAATACGCTCACGCATAAAATATAAATATTATCTTCTTAATCCTTTTGGATAATGGTTTTTGGCAATAGATCCGTCGCCTTTAAATAAACCAAGTGGATGGCCATCAACACATACAACTCCCCAACCAACACAAGTTGTAGGTATTGTCTCGCCTTGCATATATTTTTCGCAAAGTGGAGATGTAGCCTCTAAATTAATAATGTTTTTAAAATCTTCTCTCTTTAAAGCTAATGCTAAAGAATGAGATGGTTCAAATCTATTTTTCTTCAATTCTCCTAAATGAAGACCTGCTCTAACAACTTTAATACCATCTAGTTTTGTTATTGGAGATAGATACAAATTATCCCCGAATACTAAATTATATGAAAGCTTTATATTTAAATATTGCTTTACGAACTTTTCAAAATCTGGATCTTGCTTAGGAAGTTTCTTTATATCGTTTGTATTATCATTTGGGGCATCTTCCCCGCGCTTTAGAATTGCAAAGAAGTGACCTTCTCCCTTCACCTTATGTGGATATACTCTTTGGCATAATCCATCTTTATCTAATCCTTTTTCGAATTCGAACTTACTTTTAACTAGATGGAATTCTGGGTGCTTTTCTAAAAAGTCTTGAACAACACTTTCGTTTTCTTGCTTTGAGAATGTACAAGTAGAAAATACCATTTGGCCGTTTTCTTTTAAGCATTTAACAGCGTAAGATAAAATGTCTTTTTGTCTATCTGCACACATTAAAACATTATCCATGCTCCACTCAGATATTGCTTCTTCATTCTTTCTAAACATTCCTTCACCTGAACATGGAGCATCAATTAGGATTTTATCGAAAAAGCCTTTAAAGTGTTTTGCTACATCTTTTGGTTCTTCATTTATAACAAGAGCATTTCTAATCCCCATTCTTTCAATGTTTTGAGACAATATCTTTGCTCTTGATGGGATTATTTCATTTGATACTAAAATACCAGTACCATTTAACTTCATAGCTATTTGTGTGCTCTTACCACCTGGAGCTGCACATAAATCTAAAACTCTATCCCCTTCTTTAACGTCCAATTCTTCAACTGCACTCATAGCAGATGGTTCTTGAATATAATAAAGGCCCATTTCGTGGTATGGATGTTTACCTGGTTGATCTTTATCTTCATAATAAAAACCTGTTTCACACCAATCAACAGGTGTTAGATCAAAAGGAAGTGAATCTATTGAATTAATCTTTAAAGTATTGATTCTTAATCCCTTATATGAAGGGTTTTTGTATGAATCAATAAAGGCATCGTAATCTTTGCCTAATATATTTTTCATCTCATCTTTATATTCTTTAGGTAAGTTAATCATTTTATCTCCCTAGTGGATATAATATTGGATAATCTGAATATCCATAAATCGTTTGCTCTAAATCATGAATAAATGCAGATGCTAAATGTATATC
>JAEEWC010000056.1 GCA_016287155.1 Clostridia bacterium
AAACCTAAAAAGAAGAAGAGTAAATAATGGCTAAAATCGTAGGAATAGACGATAATTCAATATTGCTTGAAATGGGTGTTGAAATTGGGGATGAAATCCTTGGTTTTAATGGTGAACCTATGGAAGATATTTTGGATTACGACTACTACGATGGTCAAAATGAATTCACAATCAACATGTTATCTAAGCAAGGAGATAAAGTTGATTTAGAAATCGAGAAACTTGATACAGAAACAATGGGCGTAACACTTGATGATTCAGTGTGCTTAACGCCAATACATTGTAAGAATAAATGTGCATTCTGCTTTGTTGATCAATTGCCAAAAGGATTGAGAGATACGCTATATGTAAAAGACGATGATTATAGATTGAGCTTTGTATGCGGAAACTTCGTAACTCTAACAAATGTATACGAACATGAATTACAAAGAATCGTTAAATATCATCTATCGCCACTATATATATCTATTCACGCAATAAGCGAAGATATCTTAATAAAGCTTTTGAGAAACCCTGAGTCATTAAAGACTCAACAAAAGATTAAGTTCTTAGCAGAAAACGGAATCAAGATGCATACTCAAATCGTTATGTGCAAGGGATATAACGATGGCGAAGAATTGCAAAGAACAATGAATGCTTTGTATATGCTATATCCACAAGTAGCGACTTTAGCTGTAGTTCCGGTAGGTCTTACAGAATATAGAGATGAAGTTACAAAGTTAGCACAAATAGACAAAGAAACAGCGCTTGCTACAATTAAGCAAATAGATGAATTTAACAAGCACGTTGGACATACATTTGCATATTGCTCAGATGAGTTCTATGTAAAGGCAGGAATTGAAGTGCCAAATTATGAATATTATGGAGAGTTCGACCAAATCGAAAACGGCATCGGACTTTGCAGAGTATTTATGGATGGCATAAAGGAAGGACTAAAGAAAGTCGAAAAATCAGACAAGAAGGCAACGATTGGATTAATTACTGGTCAATCATTCAAGGGCTATCTAAAGAAGGCTGTTGAAATGATAAATGAAAAATATCCAAATGTTGAATTTAAGATTTACGACATAATAAATAATTTCTTTGGAAAGACAATAACTGTTGCCGGACTTATCACTGGTAAAGATATTGTGGATCAAGTAAAGGATCCTCCAAAGGATATTATCATTCCAGCAACAATGCTAAGAGAATTCACAGACACAATGCTTGATGGAATGAGCGTAAAAGAATTAGAAAAGAAGTTGGGAACTAAAGTTCATGTAAATCATGGACCTGAAGACCTAATAAGAATAGTAGGTGATATAAAGTGAGAAAAATACCTTTAATTGCAATAGTAGGAAGACCAAATGTAGGTAAGAGTACTCTTTTCAACAAAATTGTTGGAAAAAGAATTTCTATTGTAGAAGATTTTGAAGGCGTTACAAGAGACAGAGTTTATGCTGATGGTGAATGGTGCGGAAAGGCATTCACTTTAATAGATACTGGCGGTTTAGACATTAAGAGCGAAGATGTTATGTGGTCTCATATTAGAGCACAAGCAGAACTTGCTGTAGATTTAGCAGATGCTATTATCTTTGTTGTTGATGGTAAAAATGGAATTACTTCAAACGATTACGAAGTTGCTTCTTTCTTAAGAAAGTGCAATAAGCCAATCGTAATTGCTGCAAACAAAATAGACAACAACGAAGTTGAAAATATTTACGACTTCTATGAATTAGCTATTGGAAACGTTATTCCAACATCCGCAGAACACGGGGTTGGCGTTGGCGATTTATTAGACGAAGTTTTGGCTAACTTTGACTATTCTGAAATTGAAGCTCCAGATGATGTTTTAAAGATTGCTATCGTTGGTAAGCCAAACGCTGGTAAGAGTTCTTTAACAAATAAAATCTTAGGAACTGATCGAGTTATCGTATCAGATATTGCAGGTACAACAAGAGACGCAATAGATACTCCATTTGAATATAAGGGTAGAAAGTGCAAGATTATCGATACTGCTGGTATTAGAAAGAAGGCAAGTGTCGAAGAAGGAATTGAACAATATTCAGTTCTAAGATCTTTGGCTGCTATAAGAGAAGCTGACGTTGTTTTAATAGTTGTAGATTCATTTGATGGATTTACAGAACAAGATACAAAGATTTGCGGTTATGTACATGAACAAGCAAAACCATCTGTTGTTGTTATGAACAAGTGGGATATGATTGAGAAAGATACATTTACCGTAGATAAATTCAATGCTTATCTAAAGCAAGAATTGAATTTCATGGATTACTTTGTGCCAGTATATATTTCAGCAAAGACTGGGCAAAGAGTAGATAAGGTATTAACTACAGCATTTGAAGTTTATGAAGAAGCTTCAAAGAGAGTACAAACAGGTATTTTAAACGATGTGCTTGCAGATGCTATCGTAGCTGTAGAACCACCATCAACACATGGAAGAAGATTAAAAGTCTTCTATGCTACTCAAGCACAAACAAATCCACCAGTATTTATCTTATTTGTTAACGATGCGACATTAATGCATTTTAGCTATTTAAGATATTTAGAGAACTCATTGAGAAAGGCTTTTGTATTTAGGGGAACTCCTATAAAGATTGTTACAAAGTCAAGAAATGAGGATGAAGAAAAATAAACATCTTACCGCTTGCGGTAAAATTTGAATAGATTTGGAGAAATATAAAATGAACTACTTAGAACTTAGTAAGGAAAAATTGGAACAATTACTAGACACAACAAATGAGCAATACAAAGCCATTAGAGCAAAAGGCTACAATGTAGACATCTCTCGTGGTAAACCTTGTTCAGAACAATTAGACTTTGGTATGCAAATGTATTCTGATCTTGATAATGCATTAAAGAATATGCCAAAGAACTATAGAAACTATGGTATGCTTGATGGTATCCCAGAAATGAAGCATTTATTTGGTCAAATGTTAGGACTAAACGCAGACGAAATTATCGTATGTGGTAACAGTTCACTAAATTTAATGTATGATACAGTTCAAAGAAACCTACAATTTGGCGTTTGTGGATCTACTCCATGGAATCAAATTAAAACAAAATTTATTTGTCCAGTTCCAGGATATGATAGACACTTCGCAATTTGCGAACACTTTGGTATTGAAATGATTTCAGTTCCAATGGATGAACACGGCCCAGTAATGGACGTTGTAGAAAAACTAGTTGCACTTGACGATACAATTAAAGGTATTTGGTGTGTTCCAAAATATTCAAACCCAACCGGTATAACTTACTCAGACGAAGTAGTAGATAGATTAGCAAAGATGCCAACAAAGGCAAAAGATTTCAGAATTTTCTGGGATAACGCTTATTGCGTTCATGATTTAGGAGATGAAACAGATCATTTAGCAAACATCATGGAAATCGCAAGAAAGTATGGAAACGAGAATAGAATTTACGAATTTACATCAACATCTAAGATTACACTTGCTGGTGGTGGTGTATCTTGTATCGGATGTTCAGAAGATAACAAGAAGGATATCTTATCTCACTTAACATTCCAATGCATAAGCTACGATAAGGTTTCTCAATATATCCACTATGTTTACATGAAGGATTTAAACAATCTAAAGGCTATTATGGATAAGCATAAGGCAATCATTAAGCCAAAGTTCGACAAGTTCTTAAATTCATTTGTTGAAGAATTTGCACAAGATAGCCATATCGCTACATGGACAACGCCAAATGGTGGTTACTTCATCACTCTAAATGTATACAAGGGCTGCGCAAGTAGAGTATATGCTTTATGTAAAGAAGCTGGATTAACTCTAACAAAGGCTGGGGCTCCATTCCCATATGGACAAGATGATGACGATTCAACATTACGTATCGCTCCAACATTTACCTCAGATTCAGATATTGATATTTCAATCAAGATTTTAATCTGCTGCGTAAAGAAGGCTTGTTTAGAAAAGTTAATCGAGGAGTATAAGAAAGCATGAGATTAATGATTGCATCAGACATCCATGGATCAAAATACTATGCCGAAAAGATAATCGAAAGATTCAACGCTGAAAAGGCAGATAAATTAGTATTACTTGGAGATATTTATTATCATGGACCAAGAAATCCTTTACCAAAGGATTATGCTCCTATGGAAGTATCTAAGCTTTTAAATGCAATAAAAGAAAAACTAATTGTTATCAAAGGTAATTGCGATTCTGAAGTTGATCAAATGATTTCTGAATTCACTTTCGCTGAAAGTGCAATGTTACTTGTTGATGATAAGAAGGTTATGTTAACCCATGGCCATAAATTGAATAAAGATAATTTGCAAGAAGGTGCCTATGATGTTTTAGCTTATGGGCACTTCCATGTAAACTTCATGGAGAGAGTAAAGGGCGTACTTGTAGTAAATCCAGGTTCAGTATCTTTACCAAAGCAAGAATCAATTTCTGGTTATGTAATTATTGATAATGGATTAGTTAGCCAATATGATATTGATGGCAAACTAATTGAAAATAATAAAATATAAGGGAGAATATTATGGCAAGAGATTCCGGAGCATCTACAAGAAAGACAAGTTCAGTTTTAAACTTTTTAGCACTAGTTTCTATTTGTATTTTGGTTATAATTTTCTTATTGAGAATTATTTATCACTTTGTACCATCTTTAGACTTTATTGGGAGAATTAATGGCGCATTAAATATTATTCAAAATGCATTATTAGCAATAGTAGTTTTCTTCTCAGGAATAAATTATGCGCTATCTATAAGAAGTACCGGATGGAGAATTTTCATGGTACTTGTATGCGTAATTTTCGCAGTATTAGTAATATTAGGATTCTTGTATTTATAATCTAATTTTAAGAAAAAAGAGGCTTAGTGAGTAAAAACGCTAAGCCTTAACTATATCACGCGTACGGGCGCATATTTGCATTTTACAAAATTTATACTATAATATATACGGTAGTACCTACAGGGGGGACGACAATTATGAAAAAGGTTTTGGGAGTATGTATTACAGTAGTAGCGGTATTTGCGTTGCTATCTGTATCAATCGCTGCTATTCCAGTCTATGAGTCAGAAACTAACTTTTCTTTAGGATTATTAGAGCTAGACCCAGTCACTGAACAACTTATCGACAACGATGTTACTTCTACATTAGAGAGTAATGAAACTCTTGCTGTAGATAATCAAGCAGCACAAGAGGGATCTGCACCTATTATTGTTTCAGCATCTAGCAACAATGCAGTTGCATTGGGCGAAGTGGAAACAAAGTCATTAAATGGTGCAACTATAAAGCAAATAACAACTGGAGATGAAATAGCAATTGTTGGTTATGAAGGTAGCCCAACAGAACTTATTGTTCCATCAATGCCATCTGGACAACCTCAATATACAACAATCGCAGAAGGCGCATTCAGAAATTGTACATCTTTAACATCTATAACAATAGGTGAAACAGTTACAAAAATTGAATATGCAGCATTCTATGGTTGTACGAATCTTGAGAATGTTACAATTAACGCAAGTGTTAACTATATTGGTGGATATGCATTCATAGGAACAAAGTGGTTATCTGCTGAAAGAGGAAAAAATATTCAAAAATTAGTTTCAGTAAATAACATCTTAATTGATGGTATTGCAGCTAAAGATGAAGTAGTAATTCCAGATACAATTACAGCTTTATCTCCATATGCATTCTCATACAATGCAGCTATGACATCTCTAACAATGACTTCAATTACAACTATCCCATTTAGAGCCGTTGCTAATTGTAAGTTATTAGAAACAGTATCAATTGCTGGTGTAAAGGATATTGAATTTGCAGCATTTACAAATTCAAAGAAGCTAACAACTGTTGCTGATGCAACTTCATTAGAGCATATTAAGGCAATGGCATTTGATAAGTGCTATGCATTAACAACAATTACATTGCCAGAAACAAACTTTAAGACAATTGGTAAAAATGCATTTATGGATTGTACATCTTTAGTGGAGATTACATTCCCAAGTTCAATGACAGATATTGATGATGCGGCATTCTTACAATGCTCATCACTAAAGACAATTATCTTTAACGAACCAGCATCTCAAAAGACTGTAAATATTGGACAAGGTGCATTTATGGATTGTGTTAAGTTAGAATTTGTTACACTTGAACCAACAAAGACAGCTTTGAATATTAAGACAGGAGCGTTTACAAACACAAAGTATGCCTCAATCTAAAAGTTACCAAATAAGACATTCGCTTTATCTATTATTAACAGCGATTGTCTGGGGAACATCATTCGTATCTCAAAGATCCGCCATGCAAACAGAGCTTGGCGGATTTACATTTAATGCAATAAGACTAATTATTGGATCATTAGTTTTAATTCCATTTATTTTGTTTATTCGTAAAAAAGAGGGCATTAAAAATTGGGAAGATGATAAAAGGAAAGCTTATAATAAAGCAACAATCATAGGTGGTATTATTTGTGGTGTTATTTTATGTCTAGCTTCAAATCTACAACAATTTGGTATTAAGGGAATAAGTGCTGGTAAAACAGGTTTTATTACCGCGCTATATATTGTTGAAGTTCCAATTATTGGGCTATTCTTGAAAAAGAAAACTTCATGGCTTTTAGCTATCGCTGTACCAATGGCAGTAGGCGGAATGTTCTTATTATGTATGGTAGGGGAATCGTTTGCTTTTGGCGTTAGCGAATGGTTAGTTTTAGCTTGCTCTGTGGTATATTCAATTCACATTTTAGCAATAGATTATTTTGCTCCAAAAGCTGATGGCGTAATGATGTCATCTATTCAATTCTTCGTGGCTGGTATAATATCTTTGATATTAATGTTTATAACAGAAACTCCAACAATGGAAGGAATCCTTGAATGTAAGATCCAAATCTTATATTCAGGTATAATGGCTTGTGGTGTAGCATATACATTCCAAATATTAGGTCAAAAGAATATGAACCCAACTTTATCTTCATTAATCCTATCTTTGGAATCCACAGTTTCTGTTCTATCTGGCTGGATTATACTTCATGAAGAGTTGTCTTTATATCAAGCCCTTGGATGCGTAGTTATGTTTGTTGCTATAATAATTGCACAGTTACCATCAAATATTTTCCAAATACTATTTAAAAAGAAAAAGTTGGGTGAAGAAAAGAAAGAGGATAAAGGAGATCAAGCATGCGAGCAGCAATAGTTTTAAATTCAAAAGGTCATATTGCGCCAATTACAGAAGATTATATAATTGCAGCGGATGCTGGATATCTTGAAGTATTAAATCAAGGACTAAAACCAAATGTAATTATTGGCGATTTTGATTCATCAAAAATGCCTGAAGGATATAACATCATAAAACTAAATATTGAGAAAGATGATACAGATGGACAAGCTGCCATTGACTATTTAAAAGATAACAATATTGATGATGTTGTTATATATGGTGTAGGTGGCGGAAGAATAGACCATGAGCTATGTAATTTATCTTTATTAGCTCAAGCTTATAAGCTAGGCATTAATTCAATCGCAAAAGAGCCCGATTGTGACATTTTATATAAAGAGACGGGCAAGGTTTCGCTTGATATCAAAAAAGGCTCTACGTTCTCTATAATCGCCTTTGGTAATGATTTAGAAATAACAAATGGTATTAACACTAAGTACCCAATCAATAATTTATATATAACTAAGTATGAATTGGGTAGAAGTGTATCAAATATAGCGCTTGAGGACAATGTATCCTTTGAGATAACAAAGGGAAGCGCTTTGATATTTATCTATAGATAAAGAATAACAGCTCCGACGTTCTCGGAGCTGTTATATAGTTTAGTTCTAGTCCTACTTCTAGTATTTTACTAATTAAGACTCGCTTGTTGTAGATTGTGGTGCATTATTTTGAGAATCATTAATAAGTTCACCTTGAGCTGTAATAATCTTTGATTTATCAATAGGGTTCATAATCATATCAAATTGATGTTGAATTGTTTTGCTTGCTAATAATAGAACTCCAACAGCAATGCAGATTGCGATATCTGGGAATACATATAAAGCGTTGTATGTGAATGAGTATACCCATACATTTGTAAATGTATCTGGCATATATTCTCCGAAGTAAATAGCTCCAGATAATACGTGCATGATATATCTTCCTATTGAACCAACGATTAAACCTAAAGATAGAGATAACATCTTGTTTTTGATAATGTTTCTAAATAGACCGCCGCATAGGCCAATCATTCCGAATGCGAAAGCATAATCGATGAAGTATTGTAGTGGGTGAACAATCCATGGATCTTGTACAGATTGTAAAATACCATAGATGAAACCACATAAAACACCTCTTTTAATTCCAAATAGATAAGAATAGATAGCAATTGGAAGTAGAGAAGCAAGTGTAATTGAACCTCCGTATGGTGCTTTGAACATTCTGATATAAGATAATCCAAATGCTAGTGCAATAGAAATAGAAGCATAAACGATAGCTTTTGTATTGTTTTCCTTTGCTTCTTTTGTCTTAGCATTTAGGAAGTGAGAAAGAATTACAAGACCAAGAGAAATAACAACAAAGCCTACAAATAGACCGATTTGGTATGATTCTATATAAGTCTCTTCACCTTTAAAATCTAATACGATGTTTGCTATAGCAATAGATACGGCAAAAGCAGTTAATGTTCCAATTGCAATGTTTGAGTACATTTTAAAGAAATCTCTCTTTGTGAAATATACTGCAAATCCTGCTGCAACGATAACGCCTAGCAATACTAGAGCTACTGTTAACTCTATGCCACGTGTTGATGTGACATTAAAGTAGTTACTGAAACTTGCTGCAAATAATATTGAATTTTGCATAAAAAAAACTCCTTTGGCTAAGGAGAACATTTAGTAGTATTGATAACTTCCTTTCGCAAGTATTACCTTGTTACAAGTTCAAAGGGTATATCTCAGCCTCTCGGCACCCCTAGCCACGAATAACTATAGAGCATTTGAAAAATGTTGTCAATTGAAATTAGTATGAATATACCTTATAATAATTTAGATGGAATTAAAGACTATAACTGTTAAAGATTTATATATGAAATACTTTGGAGGATACCTTGGCGTAGATATGGTGTCTTTTGATGTTAATAATGAATCTTTAGTTGTATATGGCAATGCCATGTCAGGGAAGACATCGCTTTTAAGATGTATAGCAAATCTAGAAAAGTATGAAGGCCAGATTTATACAAATGCAAAAGATTTAGTTTTTAGTTTCGATCTTGATTCTCTAAAGAAAAATAAAACAGTTAAAGAAAATATTTCAATCCCTCTAAAATTAAGAAAAGTACCTAATATTGATGAGATAGTTTTAAACAAAGCAAAGATATTCCACATCGATGACATATTAGATAAAAAGATTAAAGATATAACATTGTCTCAAAAGCGTTTAACAATTCTAACTAGAGCTTTTGTTAGAGATGCGGATTTATATCTTCTAGATAATCCACTAAAGGATGTAGAGAATAGAGAGAAATATTTTGAGATTTTAAAAGAAGAGATAAAAGATAAATTTGTTGTATACGCAACAGATTCTCTTGAAGAGGCAAAAGCATTCAATAAAGTATTGTTGATGGCATATAAAAAGGGTATTGCTTTTGGAAACATAAATGACATGTTAAAAGAGCCAAAAACTATTGATGTTTTAAAGCTTCTAACTGACTATGAATATGAAAATGTAACCTTAGAAAAGGATAATGATAAATATTGTATTAAATATTTAAATAAAATCTATAATGTGCCTGAACCTATAAATGATATTTATGTTGGTAAAGAAGTTGTATTTAGTAGGGATAAAGACATAATTTTGGATATGTATTTCGATAAATCGACAGAATATTTAATATCTAAGAGGTAAGGATATGGAAAACGAGAAGAAAGATATTGATGTTTTTCAAGATGGAGATAAAGTAGAGCAAAAGGAAATTTTTGTTGATTATTCTAATCAAGAAACCAAATTGGATGCCAAGATGGTTTCAAGAAAAACCGCAATCATTTCTATTATTGCTACATTCTTAGTTTTGATTATAATTGGTGGTGCATTTGCCGCAGGATTCTTTACTGCAAGAAATACAGGCATTGAAGGCGATATGCCAATGCTTCAATCTGCATATGAATATATCAAGAAATATTACTATAAAGATATTACTTGGTCAGAATTCCAAGAACTAGTGACTATGAATATGGTAAATCTTGTAGATTCTTATACATTCATGACTGCAAACAATTCATCTTCAGGTGGTGTTATTCTTGGATTTACTTCAACTGATAATAAATATAACTCACATTTTGTTACTTCAATTACACCTGGTTCATCTACAGATTTAGCAGTTGCTCAAAAGAAATGTTCTGACCCATCATATTCAGCATCTGGAAATTATGAGTATGTTGAGTATTCAACTCAAGAGGACTGTTCGAATGTTAAAATTGAGGTTGGAGATGTTTTGTACGCAGTAAGTTTTATGGGATTAAAACCAATTGTAGTAGATGGCTTATCTCGTTCAGATTTGCAAACCATTTTAAATTCAAGCGAAACATTTGATTTGTATTTCTTAAAATCAGATGGAGAAGGAAATTTCGATGAAGAAAATGAAGTATATAAATATCATGTTCAAAAGAAATATATTCAAACAAAATATGCTTTCTTATATACTCCAGAACAAATAGGAGATCCAACTGGTCAAACTGCAATGATAAAATTTACATCTTTTGCTGGCACTGCTATTTATGACTTTGCTCAATGTGCTCAAGCTTTTGTTGAGGCTGGATATAAGAATCTAATCTTAGATTTGAGAAACAATGGCGGCGGCGATGGAACAATATTAGATTTTATTGGTGGCTGTCTAATTAAAGGCGCAGATAAAGAATCTAAAAAGATTATTTATTATGTGAAAAACACAGGCAATGGAAAGTACATGGGTGGATATGAAGAAACAGTTACTAGTGGAACAATAGCAACAACAGATGGGAATATAACAGTTCAAGCTATTAACCTTCCAAGTGTAGTTGAAGGATTTAAGTTGACTGTTCTTTGCAACGGAAGTACTGCATCATCATCTGAAGCATTAATTGGGGCATTGATGTATTATAACGATACAAAGATTATTGGTACAACAACATACGGAAAGGGTGTTGGCCAAGTAACTATTCCATTTGCTAACGGAAAATATTATTTAACAATAACAAATGGTAAATATTATGTTCCAACAGATGAAGATGGAGATGGTGTAACAGAATGGACAAAATCAATTCATGAAGTTGGGTTTACTCCTGATGAAGAGAATATAACTGATCGAATTATAAGACCAATGAGAACTGATAAAGATATCGCTAGAGCGTTGACACTATTTAGTGAATAAAGATATAATACATCTATCCTATTAAAGGATTTATTCTTTAATCGGATGAATTTAGAATAACTAAATCGATGATTAATTCGGAGAGTAGGTAAAAATTAATATAAGTTTTGCTTATAACTCCGCTTTTGGCGGAGTTTTTTAATACCTCCGATGAAGGAGTTTTATGAAAAGAATAGGTGTTATAGGAATCGTTTTAAAAACTAAAGAACACGTTTCTGAAGTTAACAAACTATTATCTCAATTTTCAGATATTATTATCGGAAGAATGGGCGTGCCAGATAAAGAAAGTGGCATTAGTACAATTAGTGTTATTGTTAAGGGAACAAATGAAGAAGTATCAGCCTTAACAGGAAGATTAGGAACACTAAGTGATGTTTATGTAAAAAGTGCTCTTACGAGTATGGAGGTTTTATAATGAAAAAATTATTAATAGTTGCGCTAATTGTTATCTTAACATTAGTTATGGTATTTGCAATTGGCTGTAAAGACAAGGAAGTTATCCCTGAAGGTGAATATTCAATCGTATCACCAGATGGCGCACCAGCATTTGCTCTAGCAATTTTTGCTAAAGATTCAATGGTATCTGAAACACTAAAGGTTAATCCAAAAATTGTTTCATCAACTTTAATTAGAGCAGAAGCTATTAAATCAGATTTTGCTATTGTTCCAGCAAATATGGCATCAATCATCTTTAATGCAAACGAAGGTTATTGTATGGCAGCTGCTGTTACAAACGGGAATATGTTTATCGTTTCAAATAGACAAAATACAGAGTTTACTTTAAACGATTTAAAAGGACATGTTCTATATTCAATCGGCCAAGGTTCAGTTCCAGCATTTATTATGTTAAAAACATTAACTAACGCTGGTATTGAAATTGTAGAGAATTCAGAAACACCAGTAGAAGGAAAGGTTGCTGTTCAATATTGTGCTGACGGTCAAGCACTATTAGCAAAACTAAAGACAGCTACAGATACAGTATATGGAAACTTAGCAGAACCAGCGGTAACTTCAATGGTTGCAAAGAATATTGGATTTAGAGTTGCAGATTTGCAAACTCTATGGCAAGCATCTACATCTTCAGATATTAAGGGATTTGCTCAAGCTGTTCTTATCGTAAAGAAAGAAATAGCTCAAAATCATCCAGAAGTAGTTGATGCAGTAATCAATGCTATTAAAAATAGCGAAGAATATATTGTAGAACATGCGCAAGAATCAAGAGATAACATTGCAACAATTTATCCAGAAACTACATTGCCAGCAACAATGGTAGCTGGTATTGTTAGAAACTGTAATGTACATGTATATCGTGCATCTGAAAATTATGAATACATCAACACAACACTTCAAGCTGCATATTCAATTAAGGCTCAATCAGTTGGCGGATCAGTTCCTGCAAAAGATAGTGGATTTTATTATTAATGAATAAAAAGAGCTTTAAGTATTTGGATTTATTATATCCCGTTATTGCACTAGGATTAGTTTTAATCCTATGTGCTATCACGGCAAAGGCTGTTGGGTCTGAATTAATATTTCCAAAACTTAGCTCTATGTTTAAAGCATTTTTTAATCTATTAACGCAAAAAGTTTTTTATTTAAGTGTTGCAAACACGCTTGGAAGAATATTATTGTCATTTGTTATATCGTTTGCTTTTGCGCTATTGTTGGCGATTATATCTGCGTTATTTAATGGGGTAGGAAAGGTTAGCACAATCCTTGCTTCAATAATGAGAGCAATTCCAACAATGTCTATTATTCTTTTAGCGCTTATTTGGTTATCTACACTAAACGCACCAATGTTAGTTGCAATCTTAGTAATATTCCCATTGCAGTTTTCTGGCATTTTGAATGCTATTAAAAATGTAGATCCAAGACTAATTGAAATGGCTAAGATATATAAGGTTCCTGTAAAGAAACAAATTTTTAATTTATATTTACCAGAAACAGCAAAAGATATTTTTAGCACAATAAGGTCAACAATATCTTTAAATGTTAAGTTGATTATAGCTGCTGAAGTTATGGCTCAAACAAGAGATAGTATGGGTCTTCAAATGCAACAAGCTTCAATGTATCTTGAGATGCATGTTTTGTTCGCTTGGACTATTATGGCAATCATACTTGGATTGATACTTGAGGGCATTATTATTCTTGTTCAAAAACTATGCGAAAAGGGAGGCGTAAGATGATTATTGAGAATTTAAATGTAGCATTTAAAGACAATGTTGTTTATAAAGATTTTTCAATAAATTTTGATAACAATAAAGTTACTTGCATCTTAGGCCCATCTGGATGTGGAAAGACTACTTTATTGAATGTTTTAACAAATAATGTTAAATACTCAGGAAATGTATCAGAAATTGGAAAATGCGCATATGTTTTTCAAAATTCAAGGTTAATCGAGTCAATTTCTGTAAAAAAGAATCTTGAATTTGTAATAGATAAGAGCAAATATTATCTAATAGATAAAGTGCTTGAAGAATTACAAATTTTAGATTGTAAAGATAAATTGCCAACACAATTATCTGGGGGTCAAGCAAGCAGGGTTGCTATTGCTCGTGCAATCATTTATGATCCTCAAATTATTTTGATGGATGAACCATTTAAAGACTTAGATATAGTGCTTTCAAAAACACTAATTGATTTATTTAGAAATTTAATTAAACAAAATAACCTAGGAGCAGTATATGTAACACACAATGTTGATGAAGCATTGTCTATTGCTGATAGGATTATTGTTCTAAAATCTAATCCAGCTAAAGTAGCTTTGGATATAGAGATTAATTCTTCGCACACTAATCTTGCCTCAAAAGAATTGAATGAGGCCAGAGAAAAGATTTATAGTGCATTAGCCTAATTATTTGATAAAATAAACTATATAAGATATGAGGAGGTCCAATTATGAAAGGATGTCTAATTGCTCTTGCCGTAGTATTGTTAATTATTCTTTTAATAGTTATTGGCTTGGGCGTTTATATTTTTGCATTTGAAAAAGAAGTTCCAAGTTTTATGATAGATTATATTAAAGAAAGTTTCACAGGATTATCTGAAACCGAGATTAATAGGTCGTTTGAAACTGTAAATAATTTTGGCGATGTCGATTGTGAATTGATATTAAATGCTAAACAAGGCGCTCTAGAAGAAACAAGGCGATTTGTTGTTTCTAGAAAAGGAAAGGATGAAACATTCGTTTTAGATCTCACAATCTATAGAGGAGATTCAGCAACACCAGAAGCTACATATAAATTCTATAAAGAAGATGGTAAATATATGGTCATTAAGAATGGAGTAACTAACGAGACAACTCAAGATGATTGGGAAGAGAATGTTATTTATTCTTTTGAATACGTATTACCACTAGATGTTTCTGAAGATGGAACTAAATATACAATCAAGGGCGCTGAATATCTTGAAAAGAATTTAGTATCAATCCGTCAAAAGGGATTTAAAGCTACTGTTTTTGCTCAACATGATGAAGATACATATACAATAGGAATCGACTTCTTAAAGGGCGTTCTTACTGATTATGAAATCGTAGAACACGAAACAGAAGGCGCAATAACAACAATCTACACATATAGGTATCTAATTACTGTTGAAGTAAGTAAATTGAGTTAATACTAGTATTTATTATTGGGAATTATTATAATAATTATTAGAAAAAATATTTGCACGCAAAATTGTTAGTGCTATAATACTAGCAGCAATTTAGAAATAGGAGAATGATTTTATGTCATTAGTAATACCAAAGTCATATAAGAGCCCTCTAAATATAAGAGAAACTGAGAAGGCTATTAGAATTACAAGAGAGTTGTTCAAAGCAACAATCTGTAAGAAATTAAATTTAGAGAGAGCTTCAGCACCTTTATTCGTAAAGGCTGGAACAGGTATTAATGATGATTTAAACGGAATCGAAAGAGCTGTTGAATTTGATATTCTTCATATGCCAGGCGTAACAGCACAAATCGTTCACTCATTAGCTAAGTGGAAGAGAATTGCTCTTCATAACTATGGATATAAAGTTGGTGAAGGTATTTATACAAACATGAATGCCATTAGAAGAGATGAAGAAACAGATAATCTTCACTCAATCTATGTAGACCAATGGGATTGGGAAAAAGTTATTTCTCGTGAACAAAGAAACAAGGACTTCTTAAAAGAAACCGTTAACACAATTGTTAATGCTGTTTGCGATGTTCAAGATGAAGTACAAAAGCAATTCCCAGCTTTAACAAGAAAGTTAAAGAGAGAAGTAACATTTATTACTGCTCAAGAATTGGAAAATCTATATCCAGATAAGACACCAAAAGAAAGAGAAAACGCATTTGTTAAAGAACATAAGACAGTATTCATTATGGAAATTGGTGATGTTCTAGAAAGCGGTGAACCACATGACGGAAGAGCTCCAGACTATGATGATTGGCACCTAAATGGAGATATCCTATTCTATAACGAAATCCTAGATGAAGCATTTGAATTATCTTCAATGGGTATCAGAGTAGATGAAAAGGCTTTAAGAGAGCAATTAGAAAAGAGCGATCACGAAGATAGATTAATGCTTCAATACGACAAGATGCTAGTAAATGGCGAATTGCCATTAACAATCGGTGGCGGTATTGGACAATCTCGTCTATGTATGTTGCTTTTAGAAAAAGCACACATCGGTGAAGTACACGCTTCAATTTGGCCAGATGAAATGATTCAAAAGTGCAAAGAAGCAGGTATTAATTTACTATAACAATGAAGAGGTGCCAATGAGCACCTCAATTTGATATATGGCATATATTTTTAAAACATCAAAACATTATACTGGGTTAATTAATGAATGTATCAATCAAATGCATGCGTTAAATATTCCTATCTCAGATAGTATTGAATTTAAAAATAATACTGGATTTTCAAGATTCGGTTTCTGTAAGAAAACTCCAAATAGAGAAGGCATTTCATTTGTTATTGCAATCAACAAATGGTTTGAGGACGATATTGCCATCATAGAGACTGTTTTGCATGAGTTGGTGCACACAGTTCCAGGCTGCTATAATCATGGCGAAAAATTCCGCCATTACGCAGAGATAATTAATCAAGAATGTGATTTAAATATTTCAGTTGTAGGCAACTATAAATTGAATGAAAACGCTTATAAAAATAAGGGCAGCAAAAGAAAGGTTTTCGACCCAAAAGAATTTGATCCAAAATCAATGGTTATTATGTATTGCCCAAGATGTTTAAGAGAATTCGCAATAAAGAAAAACGCTATAAGATTTAACGGCCGTTGGGTTTGTAGAAAGTGCGGTAGGCAACTTCTTTATAAATAATTCATTTTACCCCTTTTATTTTTAAATAAAAATAGTACAATAGAAGGTGGGACAAGGGAAATTTTTATAAGGAGGGAATTAAATTATGAGTTACAACGCATATGACAACTTTATTGCAGTTGTAGACAAAGCAGCGAAAGCTGTTGGTATGGATGAACAAGACTATGTCCTAGTTAAGTATCCAGAAAGAGAATTAAAAGTGTCTGTCCCAATCAAAATGGACGATGGTTCAATCAAAGTTTTTGAAGGCTATAGAGTTCAACATAGTTCTTCACGTGGCCCATGTAAGGGCGGTATCAGATATCACCAAGATTCAGATATTAATGAAGTAAGAGCACTTGCTGCTTGGATGAGTTTTAAGTGCGCAGTAGTAAACATTCCATATGGTGGTGCTAAGGGCGCAATTAAGGTTGATCCAACCAAATTATCAAAGGCTGAATTAGAAAGACTAACACGTCGTTATACTGCAAGCATCTTACCAATTATCGGACCAGAAAAAGATATCCCAGCTCCAGATGTAAATACAAACGCACAAGTTATGGACTGGATTATGGATACCTACTCAATGATGAGCGGTTATACTGTTCACGGAGTAGTTACTGGTAAGGATTTGGAAGTAGGTGGATCTGTAGGTAGACCAGAGGCAACAGGCCGTGGTGTCACAATAATCACACTTCAACTTTTAAAGAAATTGAAACTTGATCCAAAGAATGTTTCTATCGCTATCCAAGGTTTTGGTAACGTAGGTTCAGCAGCAGCTAAGTTCTTATTTGAACATGGTTGCAAGATCGTTGCAGTATCAGATGTATCTGGTGGTGTAAGATGCGAAAAAGGCCTAGATATCAAGAAAATCTTGGAATTTGTAGGCAATAAGAAGAATTTCTTAAAGGACTACAACGAAGATGGTGTAGAGCATATTTCTAATCAAGAATTACTTGTGACAAAGTGTGATGTATTAATTCCAGCTGCAATGGAAAACCAAATCACAAAGGACAATGCAGATAAGATTCAATGTAAATATATTGTTGAAGCTGCTAACGGTCCAACTACTGCAGAAGCAGACGAAATCATTGCAAAGAGAGGAATTATCTTGGTGCCAGATATCTTAGCAAATGCAGGTGGTGTTACTGTATCTTATTTCGAATGGGTACAAAACTTACAATCATTAACTTGGGAACTAGAAGATGTAAACAAGATGCTAGAGAAGGTTATGATTAAAGCTTGGCAAGAGCTAGATGAAAAGGCAACAAAGTGGGGATTAAACTATAGATTAGCAGCTTATGTTGTAGCTATAGAGAGAATCTCAAAGGCTAAGAAGTTAAGAGGAATGTTCCCTTGATTTCTTAAAAACAATTACAATTTTTCCCTTGGTTGTAATCAAAAGAACGGGTGCTCAAAATTGGGCACTCGTTTTGCATTATTTCGCTTGCCAAATAAAATTTAACCTTGTACAATGTTTGACGAACACTAGAGGAAGTTTGCGGAAAATAATCTTCGGATTAGCCTACGAGGTAACACTTTCTGGCACGCGTTAGCGAAAATGACCGCAAATGGATAGAACTCTGGAGAAACCTACGATAAGGTGGGACCCGAAGGGGCAAACGTGGCTCAAAGGCGCGAAATCTCTCAGGGAAAAAGACAGAGGTGTTCTTGGCGGATTTCGGTCCGCCAATTTTTGCATTTAATGCAAAAAATCTAAAAATACACGCTCGGGCCCTTTACAACGCGCGGTGTTAAATATATAATTATTTATTATTATAATATAAAGGAGAAGTTCCCTGTAGGGATAACAAAATGGACCTGTTTTATTCTTTAACAATACTTGCGCTAGTTATATTGTCTGCGTTTTTCTCGGCTTCAGAGACTGCGTATTCTTCTATCACTAGAGTAAGATTCAAGACAATGGCAGAAAGCAAAAATAGAAGAATGCTTTGGACTGCCGCTTTAGGTGAAAATTTTGATAAATTAATCACAACAATTCTTATCGGTAACAATATCGTTAACATCGGAGCTGCTACTTTAGCAACATTGTTGTTTACAAGATTGATTGAAGATACTAATCTTGCTGGTACAATATCTACAATTTCAATTACTGTTATTGTTCTATTTATCGGTGAAGTTGCACCTAAGACATTAGCTAAGAGAAACCCAGAACCATTTGCATTATTTGCAGCACCAGTAGTTTTGTTCTTGTATTATCTTTTCTATCCAATCAACTGGATATTAGGACTATGGCAAAAGCTATTAACAAAGATCTTCAAGAAGAAGGGTGACAATGCAATAACAGATGAGGTTCTATTAACATATGTAGATGAAGCTGCAGATTCTGGAGAAATCGACCAAGAAGAATCTGAATTAATTAAATCAGCTATTGAATTTGATGATCTAACTGTTGAAGATGCTTTAACTCCAAGAGTAGATATTGAAGCTATTGAAGTTACAACATCAGCAGATAAGGTATTAGAGAAGTTTAAAGAAACAGGTTATTCTCGTTTACCAGTTTACAAAGGAAGCATTGATAACATCATTGGTATTTTGAATGAAAAGGATTTCTTCAAAATGTATCTTGATGGCCAAAAGAAGATTAGAAATATGATGTCAAAGGAAGTCGTTCTTGTTCCACCAAGCACAAAGCTTTCTGATTTATTAAAGAGACTTCAAAAAGGTAAGATGCACATTGCTATCGTAATTAGTGAATTCGGTGGCACAATGGGTATTATCACTCTTGAAGATATCCTTGAAGAATTAGTTGGAGAAATTTGGGACGAACACGATGATATCGAAGAACCAGTTAAGAAAATCAATGATGATGAATATGAGATTCTAGGGCAATACAGTGTTGACGATTTCTTTGATTTGTTTGAAATCGAAAAAGATCCAGACGATTATGATTCTGTAACAGTATCTGGATTTGTAGCTGAAATGCTAGATAGAACGCCACAAGAAAATGACACATTAACTTTTGAGAATTTGTTTATCAAAGTGTTAAGCATTGAATATAACAGAATTGCAAAGGTTTATGTAAAGGTTGAAAAAAGACCTGATGAAGAAGAAACAAACGAAGGGCTACTACTAAGAGGGTTAAAGAGTGGTAGTGACGAAGAATCGGAGGAATAAATATATGTACGACAAAGTTGACTCAAGTATGAACTTTATTGACAGAGAAAAGAAAGTCATTGAGTTTTGGAAAGAAAATGATATCTTTGAAAAAAGTATCGAGCAAAATGAAGGGAAAGAAGAATTCTCTTTCTATGATGGTCCACCAACAGCAAATGGTAAACCACACATTGGACACATTTTAACTCGTGTAATGAAAGATATTATTCCTAGATATAAGACAATGAAGGGATACCACGTATTAAGAAAGGCTGGTTGGGATACACACGGTCTTCCAGTTGAACTTGAAGTTGAAAAGCTTCTAGGAATGGACGGAAAAGAAGAAATTGAAAAATACGGTATTGAACCTTTCATTAAAAAGTGTAAGGAAAGCGTATGGAAATATAAAGGTGAATGGGAAAAGATGTCAGACAGAGTTGGTTACTGGGTTGACATGGATCATCCATACATCACATACGATGATAACTATATTGAATCAGTTTGGTGGGCACTAAAGACTATTTCAGATAAGGGTCTACTATACAAAGGATATAAGATTGTTCCATACTGCCCAAGATGTGGAACAGCTCTAGCTTCTCACGAAGTTGCTCAAGGATACAAGGATGTTAAGGAAACATCTGTATTCGTTAAGTTCAAGAGAAAGAACGCTGAAGGTTATTTCTTAGCATGGACAACAACTCCATGGACACTTCCATCAAACGTTGCTCTATGTATGAACGCTGATGAGAACTATGTTGAAATTAAAGCTAACGATGAAATCTACGTTTTAGCTGAAGCTCTAGCTCCATCTTTATTTGAAGATTATGAAGTAATTTCTACTAAGCTTGGTAAGGATTATGAATATGCTGAATATGAACCATTATATGATTGCTATGATGGAAACAAAAAAGCTTTCTTCGTAACAAATGATCCATATGTAACTCTAACAGATGGTACAGGTATCGTACATATTGCTCCAGCATTCGGTGAAGACGACGCTAACGTTGGTAGAAAGTATGATTTACCATTAGTTCAAATGGTAGATGATAGAGGTAGAATGAAGGATCAAACTCCATTTGGTGGTATGTTCTGTAAGGATGCTGATAAGGAAGTTATCAAAGATTTATTCAACAGAAAGCTTCTATTCAAGGAATTCCAATTCGAACACAGCTATCCATTCTGCTGGAGATGTGATACTCCATTACTATATTATGCAAGATCTTCTTGGTTCATTAAGATGACTCAAGTTAAGGATCAATTACTAAAGAACAACGCATCTGTAAACTGGATGCCAGCTACAATCGGAACAGGTCGTATGGGTAACTTCCTAGAGAACGTTATTGACTGGGGTATTTCTCGTGAAAGATATTGGGGAACACCACTTCCAATTTGGGTATGTCCAGATTGTGGTGAAGTTCACGTAGTAGGTTCTAGAAAAGAATTAAGAGAATTATGTGGATTAGATCATGACATCGAACTACATAGACCATATATTGATGAATTAACAATGAAGTGTTCTAAGTGCGGTGGCACAATGAAGAGAACTCCAGAAGTATTAGACTGCTGGTTCGACTCTGGTTCAATGCCATTTGCTCAATTACACTATCCATTTGAAAACAAAGAATTATTCGAAAAGCATTACCCAGCTGACTTCATTTCAGAAGCTGTTGACCAAACAAGAGGATGGTTCTATACATTACTTGCTATCTCAACACTAATCTTCGATAAGTCACCATTCAAGAACTGTATCGTTTTAGGACACGTAAACGATAAGAACGGTATCAAGATGTCTAAGCATAAGGGTAACGTTGTAGATCCATGGTCAGTTCTAGATGTACAAGGTGCTGATGCTGTAAGATGGTATTTCTATTCTGGTTCAGCTCCATGGTTACCATCAAGATTCAGTGCAGATAACGTATCTGAAGCTCAAAGAAAGTTCATGGGTACATTATGGAATACATATTCATTCTTTGTACTATATGCAAACATCGATAACTATGATCCAACTAAGTACAATCTAAAGGATTGCAAGTTGTCTCATATGGATAAATGGATTCTATCTAATCTAAATACACTTGTTGATACAATCGATAAGAATCTTGATCAATACAAGATTACAGAATCAGCAAGAGCTATCCAAGATTTCGTAGATGTATTATCTAATTGGTACATCAGACGTGGTAGAGAAAGATACTGGGGTAAAGATATGACTGATGATAAGGCTGCTGCTTATACAACACTTTATACAGTATTAGTTACTTTAGCTAAGGTACTTGCTCCATTCACACCATTTATGTCTGAATGTATCTATAGAAACCTAGTTTGCAACTTTGATAAGAGCGCTCCTATCTCAGTTCACTTAACTCAATTCCCAGTAGCAGATATGTCTATGGTAGATAAGAAGTTAGAATCAGATATGGATTTCGTTCTACAAGCTGTTGTATTAGGTAGAGCTGCAAGAAATAAGGCTAACATTAAGAACAGACAACCTTTATCATCTCTATACATTCAATCTTCAAAGAGCGTAAATGATGCTAACATCATTAACCTTGTTGCAGATGAAATCAACGTAAAGAATGTTGAACTTGTAAAGGATGATTCAAAGTTTGTTACATATGAATTAAAACCACAACTAAAGACGGTAGGTCCTAAGTATGGTAAAGCTCTAGGTGGTATCAGAAATTATTTACAAAGCGTATCTTTAACAGATGAAGCTACAAAGATTGTAAATGATGTAAACAATGGTATTTCTCTAAAGTTTGACGTTAACGGCGAAACAATCGAATTAACAAAGGACGATTTGCTAGTTGCTCCAATGAACAAGCCAGGATATGCTCTTGAAGCAGACAATGGTATGAGCGTTGTTATCGATACAAACTTAACAGAAGACTTAATTAAAGAAGGTATCGCAAGAGAATTAACATCTAAGATTCAAACAATGAGAAAGGATGCAGGATTTGAAGTTGTAGATCATATCGTTGTTGGATACGAAGGTGCTGGAAAGGCAATTGATGTTCTAAAGGGAGACAACAACATTCTAAGTGGCGTTTTAGCTGACAAGTTAGAAGCAACACTTGATGGATATACTCAAGAATGGGATATCAATGGCGAAATTGTAAAACTATCAGTAAAGAAGATTTAATATGATTAAAGTAGCAAGTGGTTGGAAAGATTACGAAATAATCGCAACAGGCGATGGTGAAAAACTTGAAAGATGGGGCAAGCTAGTATTGCTTCGCCCAGATCCACAAGTTATTTGGCACGCAAGAACACCACTTGCAGCTAATCCTAAAATCAATGCTATATATCATAGAAGCTCATCTGGCGGCGGTGGCTGGCAATTCAAGGGAAATGTTCCAGATAATTTCGTTATCGAAAGAAATGGTCTAAGATTCTCTTTGAAGTTAATGGGATTTAAACACACAGGATTATTCCCAGAACAAGCAGCTAACTGGGATATCATGCAAGATTTAATTAAAAACGCAAAAAGAGATATCAAAGTTTTAAATCTATTTGCATATACAGGCGGTGCTACAGTTGCTTGTGCAAAAGCAGGCGCACATGTAACACATGTGGATGCAGCAAAAGCTATGGTAGAGAGAGCAAAAGAAAATGTATCTTTATCTGGTGTTGATACAACTCATGTAAGATATATTGTTGATGATTGTTTAAAATTCATTCAACGTGAAATAAAGCGTGGTAATAAATACGACGCAATAATAATGGACCCACCAAGTTATGGTAGAGGAGCAAATGGTGAAGTTTGGAAAATTGAAAATTCAATTCACGATTTAGTAATCAAGTGTAGAGAAGTTCTATCAGATAACCCATTGTTCTTCTTAATTAACTCATATACAACTGGGTTACAACCAACAGTAATGGAAAATATATTAAAGATGTCTTTGAGGGGCTTAGACGGTAAATTTGACTCATACGAAGTAGGTTTACCAACAAACGAAGGAATTAATCTTCCTTGCGGATGTAGCGCTCTTTGGACAAAATAAAGGCGGATATGGAAAGATTTAATTACAAAGATTTAGTAGTATTATACGAAGACAACCACATTATAGTTGTTATGAAACCACAAAACGTACCATCTCAACAAGATGAAACAAAAGATATGGATATGTTAACTGCGGTTAAAGAGTATATTAAAGTTAATGCAAAAAAGCCAGGCAATGTATATGTTGGACTAGTTCATAGATTAGATAGACCAACAGGTGGCGTTATGGTATTTGCAAAAACATCTAAAGCTGCTGAAAGATTATGCGAGCAAATGAAGAATGGAGAATTCGAAAAAGAATATCTTTGCATTACATGTGCTGAACCAAAAGAAAAGAGTGCAACTTTAGTTAACTACCTAAAAAAAGATGAAAAGAACAATATTGTAAATATTGTACCTATGGCTACAGATGGTGCAAAGAAAGCAATTCTTCATTATGAAGTTAAGGAAGTTGTTTCTGGATATGCATTATGCAAAGTTATCTTAGGAACAGGAAGAAGCCATCAAATCAGAGTTCAAATGGCTAGAATTGGTTGTCCATTATATGGTGATCAAAAGTACGGCGGAAAGAAAGAAACATTCTCTCGTCCTTTAGCTTTATGGGCTGTTAGATTATCTTTCACTCATCCAGTAACAAAAGAGAGAAGATCGTTCTTCGTATATCCACCAACAGAAGAAGCTCCATGGAAAGCTTTTGAAGTTTCAAGATTCTTATCTGTTGGCGTTATATCTACACCATATTCGTTGGTAAAAGAACAACTAAAAGAAATTCAAGTAGACGAATAATTGAAGGGATCAGAGAAATCTGGTCCTTTTTTTTAGTTACATTTAAAAATTAGGTTATAATATAAATGTAGGTTATCGAGGGAAATATGGAAGTTAGGCTAAAAAGGAATACTATATTATTTTTATTATTAACTACAGTTTTATTAATTGTATGTTTATTTCCATTAAATACGACAAGCGCTGATATGGGCCCAAAAGAAGCCTTTGATGTAGTTATAGATAATTTGCCTCAATCAGATTATGTTGTAACAATTATGACGAAAGATAAGAGGGGAGAGGCCGCTCCAAATATTTCTCATGTTTATGATTTTTTAAATAAAGAAGATAAAAAGAAAGTTAATAAATTAATCGATAGATTAAATCAAGAAAATATTGATGCATATTTTATTCTTGAAGATATTTTTGGCATAGTCCCACAAATAGAAGATAATACAACAACAATTAGTTATACTTGGGATTATTATCCATCTTCAAAATTCTATATTGTAATTTATGATTTAAATAACGATATATTATATGT
>JAEEWC010000057.1 GCA_016287155.1 Clostridia bacterium
CCATCTGGAATATTGCACTTACCAGAACACTTAATTGCTGGAATATCCTTAATAGAGAATGTTAAGTCTGTATTTGGAGCAACAATTCTTACTTTATCTGTCTTATTCATTAATTCAACAAGTGGAGTCATTGCTTCATCCATCTTTGAATAATCTAGATTGCAAACATTGAAGTATAAGTCTTCAAATGCCTCTGTACTCATTGCGCTCATAGCACTCATACCTTGAGTTGGATATCTTAAGATAACCCACTTAGTATGTTTAACTCTTGTTTCTAAATGAACTGGTGTAGCATAAAGTTTATTAAATAACTTTATCTTATCTTGTGGGACATCACTCTTTTCATAAGCGTTTTCTCCGCCTCTGATGCCAATATATGCTTGCATCTTCTTCATTTTATAGTTGTCGAAGTCTTCCATTCTCTTTGCAAGATCTTCGCTCATATTCATACAAATTTCTCTTTCTACTCTATTGTCTTTCATTGAAACAAATGGAAATCCACCTGCCTTAACTACTTCTTTTACTATGCAATTTACTAGTTGATAATCTACTCCTGTAGCTTCGATAAAAACGTTCTCGCCTTTTTGAACACTACAAGAATAATTAACTAGATTATGTGCTAACTTTTCAATTCTTGGGTCTAATATCATTTTCGCGTTTCCTTATAAACATTCATTCTAATTTATTATACTACTTTTTTCTTGATAGAAATATCTTCTTGTGGTAAGATTATCAATGATAAATTAATAATTTAGGAGGACATGGTTATGCCATTAATGTCAACAAAAGTTATGTTTGAGAAAGCTATGGAAGGCGGATATGCTATCGGTGCTTTCAACGTAAACAACATGGAAATTATTCAAGGTATTGTAGAAGCTGCTATGGAAGAAAGAGCACCACTTATTCTTCAAGTTTCAAAGGGTGCTAGAAAGTATGCTAACGCTACATATCTTCGTAAGATGGTAGAAGCTGCTGTTGAAGTTTCAGGACTTCCAATTGCTCTACACTTAGATCACGGTGATTCATTCGAATTATGTAAAGATTGTATCGACGGTGGATTCTCATCAGTTATGATCGACGGTTCAGCTCTTCCATATGAAGAAAACGTTGCTCTAACAAAGAAGGTTGTAGAATACGCTCATGCTCACAATCCATATGTTACAGTAGAAGGTGAATTAGGAACACTTGCTGGTGTTGAAGATGAAGTTAGCCACGAAGTTAGCTCATACACAAGACCAGAAGACGTTATCGATTTCGTTACAAGAACAGGTGTTGATAGCTTAGCTATTGCTATCGGTACTTCTCACGGTGCTTACAAATTCAAGCCAGAACAATGCACAAGAAACGAAAAGGGTATTTTAGTTCCACCTCCACTAAGATTCGACATCTTAGATGCTGTTTCAGCTAAGTTACCAGGATTCCCAATCGTTCTACATGGTTCTTCTTCAGTTCCACAAGAATTCGTACAAATCATCAACGCTAACGGTGGTAAGATGCCAGATGCTGTTGGTATTCCAGAAGACCAATTAAGAAAGGCTGCTGCTATGTCAGTTTGCAAGATCAACATTGACTCTGACTTAAGATTAGGTTGCACAGCTGGTATCAGAAAGCACTTTGCTGAACATCCAGATCACTTCGACCCAAGACAATACTTATCAGATGCTAGAGACAACATCAGATCAGTTGTTAAGCATAAGCTTGTTGACGTTCTTGGTTGTGCTGGAAAGGCTGATGAAATTCTTGAAGCTTACGCTAAAGAAAGCAAATAGTCTTTAATCAAGATACAACAAAGGCTAGGTTTCGACCTAGCCTTTATTTTTTATTTATCAATTATTTCTTCTTTGGGAATCTCTTTACTGTCTTTTCGTATACTCTTGGTTTTGAGAAATCTATATCTTTTGGCATCTTCTTCTTTTTAGAATCTTTATCACCTTTGAATTCTTTTTTAGGCTTTGAAGATTTAGATGATTTAAAATCTTTCTTTGGGCCTTTATTAGTTCTTGGAGTTTCTTCTTTAGCCTCTTCAACAACAAGCTTTCTCTTCCCTAATACTAATCCAGCAAGATTATTAATTCTTGAAGCACCATCTGCACCAAGTTCTACAAATGAATAAGTATCAGATACTTTAATATCTACTATTTCATATAATTGAACCTTGCACTTTGCACAAACAAGCTTTGCAAGTGAGTCCTTATCTAACATGTCCTTCTTGCCAACATTTAAGAAGAATCTCTTTGATGATGCACTTCTTTCAACCTTATGGAACTTATTTGAACCATCATGAGGTAGAGTGAAGTTCTCTTTAAATTCTGGCATCTCAATGTATTCAAGTGCATTTGATGTTGCTGTTTGATAAGCTTGAACAAATCCTACTTGTGAAGAATCAATGATTGTATATGCTGCGCCTGTTGTGTTAGCTCTTGCTGTTCTTCCAATTCTATGAACATAGAAATCCGAATCTGCTGGTGGGTCGAAATTGAAGATAACTTTTATCTCATCAACATCGATACCTCTTGCAGCAACATCGGTAGCAACAAGAATTTCTGTCTTACCTTCTTTAAAGGCTTTCATAATTCTTGTTCTTTCGTTTTGACGGATATCACTATGGATAACAGCAACGTTTTGCTTAGCTTTTAAAAGTGCTTGATATAACTTGTCTGCTCTAGATTTTGTATTGCAAAAAACAATACATCTTGAGTATTTGTTAATTTTCTTTATATGTAAAAGTGCTGCTACTCTTTGGCTATCTTTAACCATTGTGTAGTATTGCTTTATTTGTGGAATAGTCTCGCCTTGAAGAGTCGTCTCTACAAATTCAGGCTCATTAAACTTCTCTTCAACGATTGTTTTTATAGCATTTGGAATAGTTGCTGAGAATAACATTTTTTGAGTTGTGTGTTGTGGAACTGCTGCCATAATCTTTTCAATGTCATTTCTAAATCCCATATCAAACATCTCATCGCCTTCGTCTAAAACAAGCACTTTGTTTTCTTGAAGCTTTAATGTTCTTCTATCTAAATGATCTAAAAGTCTACCTGGAGTACCAACAATAACTTGAGGCTTCTTTCTTAAAAACATTAATTGTCTCTCTAGATTTTGGCCACCATATAATCCAGCAACTCTAAATGATTCATAATATTTAACAGCCATCTTAAATACATCGCATATTTGGATAACTAATTCTCTAGTTGGACAAATAATTAATGCTTGAACTTTATTTGAATCTCTATCTACCTTCTCAATAATTGGAAGTACATAGCTTAATGTCTTTCCAGTTCCTGTTGGAGCCTTTGCTACAACATCTTTACCATCAAGCGCAATAGGAATTACTTTTTCTTGAACTTCTGTTGGCTCAAGAATCTCTTGCTCGGTAAGAGCTTTTATTATTAAATCATTTATTTTAAAATCGCTAAATTTACTCATGCTTTGGATTATACCATATCGAAAAGTTTTTATAAAACCTTTTGCTAAAGTAATATTTACATATATAATTATATTGTTATGAAGACAGCAATCATTTTCGGAGGATCTAAAGGCATAGGAGCGCAAATAGCAAAAGAATTTGCTAATGGCGGATATTTTGTTGTAATCAACTACAATAGCTCTAAAATGGACGCAGAGCGCCTTGTAGATAACATTAAAGATAATGGAGGACAAGCAATTGCCCTTAAAGCTGATATTTCAAAATATGATGAAGTTAAAGCTTTAGTTGATGAAGTAATTAAATTAAGAAAATCAATTGAAGTTTGTATCATCTCTTCTGGCATCTCAAGAAAGAATCTTTTAATAGATGCCCCTATTGAAGAAATCAACGAAGTAATTAACACAAATCTAAATGGAACTATTTATGCATGCAAGGCAGTAAGCTACAACATGCTTTTAAATCATTATGGAAAGATTATAACTATCTCTTCTATGTGGGGAGAAGTTGGTGCTTGTATGGAAAGCGTTTATTCTGCATCTAAAGGCGGAGTTATTGCCCTAACTAAAGCTCTTGCTAAAGAACTCGGATATAACGGCATCAATGTTAATACAATCTCTCCAGGTTTAATTGATACTCAAATGAATAAAGATTTATCTAAAGAAGATAAAGATTATTTAATAGAAAATACACCATCATCAAGAATTGGTGTACCTCAAGACATAGCAAAGGCCGCTATGTTCTTAGCATCTGACGATGCAAGCTACATAAACGGCCAAGTAATTTCAATTAACGGCGGATATATTATTTAGGCCAACTTCCATCAGCAAAATAACAATTCTCTTCTGGCAAGATAGCTATTACTTGCTCTTTAAATTGGCTGCCTTCAAAGTTTCCGGCTTGTCCTCTATCACCTTTTACTAATACTAATACTTCATCTGTAGCAGTCTTCATATTTGAGAATGCTTCAGCATCGATTGTGCTAGATTTTGTTAAGCATGTTGCTTCGATGTATATTGTGTTAATTGCTGATTGATAGAATGAATTCTTTTCAAAGTTGCAAGCAGCACCAGGCAAACAAAGCTTTGTGAATTGAGCACCAGCAAATGCGCTGTTATGAATTAAAGTTAGTGTGCTGAAATTCTTTGCTGGTTCAGTTCTTGTTGTATCTGTGACTAATTCTGATGTTAATAAGAACTTGAATGTTTCAGCATCTTCACCATCCATCTTCCAATAATTAGAAGTTGAATCTGTTGTAGCAAATAATCCAACATATGCATATAATTCTGTAATGTCATAGTCTGTAATTACGAAATGTCTCAAGCTTGCTGTAGCACCTTCAGTTTGAGAATATTTTTGTAATTGGCAAACTCTGAAGAAGTTGTTGTAATATGTTTGCGTTACATTACCATCAGCATCTTCGTGATTGAAGCATACTGTGTAATTACAGTATTTTGTTGCTGTAGATGATGTTGAGAAGAATGCAAATGCAGCAGGTCCAATTGATGCTACTTCTTCTGGAAGTACTAAATCATATCTATATAGAAGTTTGATACATCCCATGAACATGCCTTCTGGAATTTCATCAATGCTTCTTGAGAATGTTACTTTTTCTAAATTTGTGCAAGAATTGAATAAATACTTACCAACGTTTAATTCCTTATCTCCAGCTTCATCTGATGCAAATGTAATATCCACTAATGATGAGCTTCCTGAGAAAGCGTAATCACCAATTGTTTCAACAGTTGATGGAATTTCAAAATATTTGAAATTGTTTGATGTAGATGCAAATGCATATTTACCGATAGATGTTAATTGAGGAAGTTCTAATTTGTTTGTAGAGATAGATTGAATATATGTGCCATAGAAAGCATAATCACCGATTGTTTCAATGGCTAAAAATTCTTCATCTTCTCCTTCTGTTTCATATAATTGGAATAATTGAATACCAGTAGATCTAAATGCACTAGCGCCAAGTGTTGTTAATTTAGTAGATACTCTAACAGCGTCTATATTTGTACAGTTATAGAATGCACTATTGCAAATCTCTGTTAAAGATGTTGGTAGATTGAACCATCTATAACCAGCTTCATCTTTATCATAATTCTTTGTTAGATTTGAACAACCATAGAAAGCATATTCACCAATATACGTAATTGAGTTTGGCATTGTTACGCTATTTAGGTTTGTACAGTTCATAAAACAGTTCTTTGGAACACTTGTTGCTGTAGATGGAAGAGATACTGTTTCAATAACTGTATTGTTATTAAATGCAGATTCTTCTAATTCAATGTTAGCGCCATCTTCAAAAGCAAGAGATGTAACCTTTGAATTATTGAATGCTCCTTCCTTTACTGCTACTACTTTCTTTCCCTCAATCTTTGCTGGGATAACCAAAGATGTTTCTTCGCCATCGTAACTAACAATAGCAATACCTGCACCTTGGCTTACAACTGTATAGTCGCCCAATGTGAAATTTGTCCCCTTTTCAATTGAGTTGAAATAAACAACCAAAACTGTAATCAAGATTGCGATTACTAAGATGGCTGCAAATGCTATAAGTTTTGAATACTTCTTTAACATAATCTTTTCCTCTAATTGACTGATACGTCTAGCACATCATATCTATCTTTTGCTTGAGTTACATTATCTCTTGGTAGAGAATTGCAACTTCTTGCATTTACATTCAAATTATATATTTTTAGACCATTAACATGTCTAGCAAATAAACCATAAACTGGCATATCTTTATATACACTCTTTTCGTGAGACAAAATGTATTTGTGAAGCACACGAGTAATTTCTGGATATCCATCCATAGATGGTTCATAATCTGCGCTTCCTACATCTAACTTCTCTCCAGTGTTTCTATATGAGATATTAAAGTTTGCAATTTTAACATTTTCTACATAATATGTTTTTTCTTCATGCTTGCACCCTGTAATTGCTGATGCAAGTTCTACATCATAAGCTGTAATGTTAGATACTGTTATATCTTTCATTGAGCCCATTGTTGTACCATCGCTGCCATTTTTTGGATCTAATCTATCTCCTAACCAAATTAGCATTGGAGATGAAATACCCTTCATATAGATATTATCTACATAAACATTTTCAACATTTGCGCCATCTGCTGATTCAATAGCAATACCAGCATATCCGCCAGTAACATTATTTGGCATAAAGAAATAGCAGTTTGTTACATTTACTTTTTCAACATCTTTAGATGATTCTGTACCAATCTTGAAGTTGTTTGCCATTGACATAATTGAGCATCTATCTACTGAAATATCTTCAACATTTTCATTTCCACAAGATTTAATGCATACGCCATCATCTGCTGTTGCTATAAAGCAATGAACAACTTTTAC
>JAEEWC010000058.1 GCA_016287155.1 Clostridia bacterium
CAAGTATTTCTATCTCCAGAAGGAGATCACTACAGAACTCGTTTAACTCACACTCTTGAGGTTGCACAAATCGGAAGAACTATTGCTCGTGCCCTTAGATTAAATGAAGATTTAGTTGAAGCAACATCACTTGGTCACGATCTAGGTCACACCCCATTTGGCCACGCT
Source organism: Clostridia bacterium (assembly GCA_016287155.1). Lineage (GTDB taxonomy): Bacteria > Bacillota > Clostridia > Christensenellales > UBA3700 > UBA3700. Next base: position 169 of record JAEEWC010000058.1, read on the forward strand.
GGAGAGAGAAAATTAAGCGAATTAGTTGAAGGTGGATTTAGACATTATGAGCAATCGCTTAGAGTTGTTGATTTGCTTGAAAACGATGGAAAAGGCCTAAACCTTACTTATGAAGTAAGACATGGTATTGTTGTTCACTCTGACCCATACACCGACACACCTGAAACTTTAGAGAGCGAAATCGTAAAATATGCAGATAAATTTGCATATATGAATCACGATATTGAAGATGCTATCCGTGGTGGCGTTATTACAGAAGAAGACATCCCAATAGAAATCCGTGATGCTCTTGGCCATTCAAAATCAGATAGAATTAACACACTTATTGTAGATATGATTGATACATCTTTTGACAAGCCATATATCCATCAATCTAAAGAAATTGAGAAATACACTCTTCAATTACATGATTTCATGTACAAAAATGTTTATCTAAGCAAAAAGGCAAAACCAGAAGAAGGAAAAGCTGTACAAATTTTAGAGCAATTATTTAATTATTATATGGCTGATCCAAATAGAATCCCAGATGATTTCTTTAAATCGCTTCTTGAAGACTATCCAAAAGATAGAGTTATTGCCGATTACATCTCAAGCTTTACAGATCACTACTGTGTTGAGATGTTTGAAAACATATTTATACCAAAGTTCTGGAACAAATAAAGCAAAGCTCCCATTAAGGGAGCTAATTTAACGCTATTTCTTCCAAGGTCTAACCTTATCTATCCAACCTTGTTCTTTCCAATATTTAAAATCTAGATATTCTGGATTATCTTTTCCCAAACCTGTTTGCATCATTCTAACCATAAAGAACTTTAACTTTGCTAAAAGATTTGTCTTTGCTGGTTTTGCAAAATCTATCTTTGAAACTTTTGTTGCTAATTTCTTAATATTACTTTCTATAGCAATTTGCTTCTTTTCAGGAATCTTATCCCAAACAACATCACTCATTAATTTAAAGCTTGTTGAATAGATTTCGCTTATACCCCACCAAGATAAACTATCTTTAATATCTTTTGCAGCACTCTTTTCGCCAGCACCTAAAGCTTGTGTTATTACAACTGCTCTTTTTGTGAACATTTCTTTTGATGGTCTATGTGGCATCCATCTATATGCAAGATGATCAAGCATAGCCTTCATCGCCCCTGTAGTATGGAAAACATAAGCTGGTGATGCCATCACAATTAAGTCGGCTTCTTTTAGCGCTTTATCTATCTTTTGAATATATTCAAAATCTTTACACTTATCTTCTCCTCTTAAAAAGCAAGATTTACATCCAATACAAAATGATGGACAATCTTTTGGAAGATAAAATTCTGTAATTTCTGCTGAATCTTTAAATTGTTCTAAAAACATTTCTTTTGCTCGAAATGTTATGCCCTTAATCTCAGTGGCATTTATTACGGTAATTTTCATTTTGCCCCCTAAAAACTAAATTACTGCGTATGATTGCATGATTTTTTCAATTGCTAAAAGATATGAAGCACCTTGCTTATATGTAGCCATTACGCTCTTTAGTCCAACCCAAACGACTTTAATCATCTTTGCGTTGTCTTTTTCAAAAGCATAGTAAAGTCCATTTAGCATAATTAGATAATCTTGACGCTTCTCTTCTTTTAGAGATTCATCGTTAGCAACCTTTTCTGTTAAAGCTAAAATATATTGTGTAACTTGAGTTCTTGCTGCTTCAAAAACTGTGATATTTGAATCAGCTTGAGCATCTTGTGTATTTTCTTCGTGAATAATTGTGCTATATGCCAATAAATATGGGGCTATAACATCTTGGCAAAATGCCTTATAACTTCCCTCGAAATTCTTTTCTGGATAGTAGATCTTAATGAACTTTGTTAAATCGATTTCTTTTCTATCGAACTTATATAAAAGTTCAGTAACAAAAGCAACTACTGTTTTTGAATCATCAGGAAGCCTAAATTGTGATGTCTTTGTTGCGTTATCCATAGCAACATCAAACGAGAAATCTTGTGAACATTTGATAAGGTAATTAGTCAAGCATGGAACTGATGCAATAACCTTTAAAATGCTTGCAATACAATTGCTCGACATAATGAATTTTGAATTCAACATTACATTACATCTTTCAGCGATTAAAGAATATGCTTGTTTTACGCTTGGACTTGTCATGATTCACCTCGTGAATAATTGTAAAAGATTTACACTTAAATTGCAAGAAAATAGCATTTTTGCCTATCCAAATTTTGCTCTTCTTATTGATTTTTATATATTTTATAAATATAATGTTTATAGAAAATTGAGGAGTTTAATTTATGAAATCAATTGTAATCCTATTAAACACAACAGATAGCGTTAAGAATTTTGTAAGCATCATTTCAAAATATGATTTTGAAATGGATTTAAGAAGCGGCAGATATGTAGTTGACGCTAAATCTCTTCTAGGTATTTTTTCTCTAGATTTAAACAAGCCTGTAGTTTTAGAAATTTATGCTACAGAATGTGACGATTTAATTAACGAAATCAAACCATACATTTGCAAATAATATGGAAGATATTCAAGAGATTAGTAAGCTAATAATCTTGTACTTCTTCGACCAAATGGAAGTGCCTTTAAAAGAAGACATCATTAACGATATCTTCTTAGAGCACCCTACTTGGCTTCCTTACACTGAATTCAGAAGTTGTTTTGAAGAATTATTAAAGCAAAATCTTTTGGTAAATATGGCTCCAAAAACTCTTGAGCCAAGATATGGTATTACAATCTCTAGCAGAGAGGGATTGACATACTTCTACACTAAGATTCCAATGAGTGTTAGAGATGAAATCTCTGCAACTATTAAGAAAAATAGATTATCTTACAAGAAGAAACAAGAATACGTTTCTGACTACTATAAAAATACTGACGGCACATATACCGTCAATTTAAAGATAGATAGCGCTGCTTGTACCCTAATGGATTTAAAGATTGTCGTCCAAGATAGAAGAAAGGCAAAATGGATCCACAATAACTGGGCAGAAAAAGCACCTATCATTTACGAACACATTCACGAGAATTTAATCGACTAATTTGCATTTTTCGAAAGAATTTTTAGACATTTTTGACACTTTTTGAAAGGTTTTTGTGCATAAAATTACATTTTTTGAAGATTTTTAAGAAAAATATGCGCTATGTGTCGATTTATAAAATTTGCTATTTTTTATCGTCTTTAGAAACATCATCATATGCTTTTGCTACAGAATTTGATGTCATAAATTCTCTAAAGCCTTTAAATCCTAAACCATAAATTGATGGTTGTTGTTCTGGCTTATTTTTAAAGCATAAATAACTTAGAAGATATAGCCCTGCTGTTAATATGAAGAATAACACTAGATATGGGATTATGAACAAGTGATTCTCAGTCAACCATGGGAATCTTTCTAAGATAGATGCAGGAAGCATATCACAACGTTGTGTAAAGCCTATATTTGCTGGCTCATTTGGATGGCCATAATCTGTGCCAAACATCCATGTATATGAAGCTAGAACGCCCCATAATAGGATGATTAAAAACATTAAATAATTTCTCCAAAGGTTTTTAACCTTCATTTGCTCAATACAACAAATTTGTACAAGTCCGCCCCATAGTACGAAGTAATGCAAAATAGTTGATTCTAAGAACGCATAAACATCAAGACCTGTTCTTGCAAATTGTTGAGGCGCTGCGATAATAGCGATTAATTGCATACCGCCAGCGATAATACCTGTAAATGCACCACCATCTCTTATCCACTTATTTCTTGAGAAAAATGCAAGTGGGCATACAAAGTATGCAAGTTGAGAAATTTCAACTGGGATTTGAGCATTCCAAGAGTGTCTAAACATAACACAATAAATTACATAATCGAAAGCTTTATAAAGGATGGTAAAACCTAGAATATAAAAGCAAAGCTTTTCAGCAAGTGCTCTATTCTTTCTTAAGATGACAATAGAAACTACTAATAAACTAATTAGTATAATGCCAAGTGGTATTATAATTGGTCGCCAATCGCTTAAGAAGTATTCCACTACCAGTCCTCTTTGTGAGATAACTTAATATCTGTATAAAATTCCTTATATTGTCTTTTAAATCTTTCAGCTGGAGTCTCAGAGATTTCAGCGGCTCTTTCAACGCTGTTTTCTTCTTCGATTATTGCATCGAAGTCCTCATCGTACATCTCGGCTCTTTTCATCAATTCGTAATTATTCATTATTGATTTAATCCTGTTCTCATTAATAGAGTTTCAAAGGCATCTTGGCCCATGTTCTTTAGACGGAAGTTTCTAACTGCAACCTCAATTAATACAGCTACACTTCTACCAGCAAGTACTGGGATTGAGTATTTTGGAATCTCTAAATCCAAAATCTTTTCGTGCTCAAGTTTACTTCCTACTCTATCGCAATCTGCTTTATCTGTTAAATTCTTTAGGTTAATGATAAGCATGATATCTTCTTCGTTTAAAACTGATCCTGTACCATACATGGCTGCAACGTCGATGATACCTAGACCTCTAACTTCCATCAAGAACTTTGTCTTTTCTGGATATGTTCCAACGATTCTATCACTAATTCTTCTACAGATGACAACGTCATCTGAAATCAATCTATGTCCACGTTGTACAAGTTCCAACGCAGCTTCTGATTTACCCATACCAGACTCACCTGTAATCAAAACACCTACACCTGCAACGTCCATCAATGTACCGTGAACTGTTGTCATTGGGGCTAGAATTTCTTCTAGGTAGTTTGAAATGATATTAGATAGGTATGTTGTTGTAGATTTAGATCCCATTAAAGGA
>JAEEWC010000059.1 GCA_016287155.1 Clostridia bacterium
ACATGGTTTTTAGTTAAAGATTTAGGAATGCATTCATCGTTAGTGAAAGCATATTTCCATCTTGTATGAACATTAAAGATAGGGAATACTGTATTTAGAGCAGCCAAAGCTCCAATCTTCGCTAGATTATCTGCTTTATCATATGTGAATTCATCTACATTTAAGACGATGACTTTTGGCGATTGATAGTTTAATACTTCAACGATTGCGTTATATGCTTCAATTGGAGATTGAGTAGTTCTAGCTAAGTTGAATGAAGTAATACCTGTTTCATCATACATTTCCATCGGAGCAAATCCGTATAGAACCCCACTATGTCCAACAACTAAAACATCAAGAGTGTCATTATCCTCAACAAAGATGCTACGGCTTTCGATTGTTCTATAAGTCTTTATAAGTTCCTTATTCTTTGGAGTAAGTGCTATGCCTATCACATACAATACGCAGTATGTAATTACAAAGAATAAAACTATAAGTAAAACGCTTTTCTTCTTTTGATTAAGCATATTTCCTCCTAGAAATTTCCATAGATAAATGGAGATACATTATATAATCCACCGCCATATGCGCCGAATACTAATATTGATGCAAGCAAAATTATGTATACAGCCCAGCGAATAGGGATGGCTTTCTTTGCAAGTGATTCTCTTATATCTATGTTTCTTTCTTTTAGAATATCAACTGTAAGTAGTGTTAACATTCCAAGTATAGCGATGATCATTTCTTTATAATCCATTCCTAAACTCCAGATGCCACCTTCATAATGTGTAAATACTGAAGTTAGAATGTACCAAGAATCTTGAATTGTGTTAGCTCCGAACATTGTTTCGCCTAAGAATATGATAAATATTGTACGAACATGTCTTAGAGCATTTAACCATTTGTTCTTTGGATCAATGTTATGCTTTATATAGAACTTTTGCATTAAAGGTTCAAATAGCATACTAATGCTAATTAGAACGAAATAATATAGACCATAGAAGATGTACTTCCATTCTGGCCCGTGCCATAAGCCGTTACATAACCAAACTCCAAATAGAGCAAATATAGTTGGAAGCATCTTTGTGAAATGGTTCTTCCAACGTTTTTTAATTTTTCCACAGAATTTTGTAATCTTTGGTGATAGGGCAATTGAATAGAAAACATATTCTTTTAACCATATACCAAGTGTAATATGCCATCTCTTCCAGAAGTCTTGTGCAGATGTTGCGAAGAATGGTTGCTTGAAGTTTTCTGGAAGATGCATTCCAAACATTTGAGCTGAACCAAGTGCAATGTCTATAAATCCTGAGAAGTCTGCATATAATTGAATTGTATAGAATAGTATGAATAATAGTGATGCATATCCTGAATATTGAGTAGGATTTGCAGCTATTGTTCCAACAAGTAATGCTAATCTATCTGCGATAACAGACTTTTTAAATAAACCCCATAAAATTCTTTGTGCGCCAAATGAAATATCTTTATAGTTTGCAAGTGCGCCGTCGTATAGCATATTGGCAGTTTGCTCATATCTACAAATAGGGCCTTCTTGAATTGCTGGGAAGAATGTTAAAAATAGAGCAACACGTGCCATGTTAGTGTCGGCAACGATTCTCTTTCTATGAACATCTACCATATATCCAATTGCTTGAAGTGTATAGTATGAAATACCAACAGGAAGAGCAAGTGGAATTCTTGGCCATATTACAGATACGTCAAACCATCCAAAGATTGATGTTACGATTGAACCAAAGAAATTGAAATATTTTAAAAGGCCAATGATTGCTAAATTTAAAATGATAACAATTGTAATTACTGCTTTATTGATCTTTTGGATTTTTAATGCGAATTCTTTATCTTCTGGATTTTCTTTAACTTTATCGTTATTCTTTTGAATATATCTTGCGCCAAAATAAACACTAACGATAGTGAAGATTACAAAGCATATTAAATATTTACTTACGATTGCAAAAAAGGCTAAAGAAGCTAAAAGAAGGACAATATATCTATATTGTTTTGGTACAACATAATAGATACATAAAGTAATCACTAACGTAGCAAAAAAGATTAGTATGGCCGCCATTTTATATTTCCCTCATTTTTCCTCAACCTTGCACATTATACCAAAGTCTTTAAAATAAGAATAGCGATTTTTATATATATTTAAGATGTGCGCGAAATAAGTATATAGAATTGTTTGCAAAAAATAAGGATGTTATATAGAATACATAAGGACGTTACTATGGAAACAATATGGTGGGTAATCATTATCACTTCAATCTCTGGCGTAGTGGGAACTGGGCTTGGTGGTGTTATTGGCGCCATTTTTAAGAAAGATTCATCAAAGGTCGTTTCTTTATTACTATCTTTTGCAGGCGGCGTTATGCTTGCTGTTGTTTGTTTTGATTTAATTCCAGAGGCAATGCACATTGAGGATGAAGGTTCAAATTTAAATGTTTGGCTGACAATTGCTGGTATAGTATTAGGCTATGGCATTGTATTTGGTTTAAATAAGATTATCGATATTCATACTAAAAAAGAAGTTGAACACGTAAGTGAAGAAGATCACCCAAAGACACACGATGCTTTGGATGAATTAATTCACGCAGACCACTTAACAGAGCATAGGAAAACTGGTACTAATAAACAACTGTTTATTGCTGGCATCGTTATGTCATTTGCAATCGCTCTTCATAATATTCCAGAAGGCATGGTAATTGGTGCATCATATGCTAAAGATGCTTCAAGCTTAGTTGCTGGCGGTGGATTTATCTTAGCAGTAATCATTGGTCTTCATAATATCCCAGAAGGTATGGCTGTATCTGTACCTCTAATTACTGGCGGAATGAAAAAGTGGGTAGCAATTGTTGTTACTGCAGTAACTGGTATCCCAACAATTATTGGTGCAATTATTGGCTATTATGTTGGTGCATTAAGTCCAGTAGGACTTACAATTTCTTTATCTTTTGCATCTGGTGCTATGTTATATGTAGTTCTTGGAGAATTGCTACCAGAAGCATATTTGATGTTTAAATCTAAACTTCCAGCACTATTTATTTTGATTGGTGTTTTAGTAGGCGTTGCCTTAGTTCAAATCTAATTATTCACATTTTTATATTATAAATATAAAGTAATTCGGTTAAGGATTATTTAAAATTCGCGTACGTATAATAGTTGTGTAAAGGAAAGATCCAAAATGAGGAGGACTAATTATGAATAAACTTTGTAAAACTTGTGGTAGTACATATGATTCATCAAATGATTATTGTCCATTTTGCGGAAGCAAAGAATATGAGGCAATTACTCCAGTAGTTAATAGAGCTCCAAAGAAACCAAAAACAGATCCTGCAGAAGAAATTATTAAAACAAGAACTAATCTAAATACAGAGTTCTCCGCAGTAGCTGCAATATTATGGGTAATTGGATTAGTAATTCTATTAGCTGGTTTAGTATATGGCATATATGTTTTAATTGTTGATGAAATTGCGCTTGGAATAGTTTTAATAGTTATAAGCGTTCTATGCAGCTTCTTATCTTTTGGATTAAATAGAGCATGTAAAGCTGTTGAATTAGCCCATGAAAGAATAGATACCATAGAGAAAGAATTAAATAAAATGAAGAGTAAGAAATAGGCACGCAAGTGTCTTTTTCTATTTTTAGAACAAATTTTGTTTGGTATCACAAAAGTATCGTGACAAAATTACTCGCCATATATACAATATTTGGTGAGGTGAAGGTTATGCTAAAAGATCAGATTAAACACTATAGAGAAGAGAAGAATTTAACACAAGAAGAATTAGCAGATAAGATACATGTATTGAGATCTTTGGTCGCAAAATGGGAACAAGGAAGAGGAGTTCCTTCTTCAGAAGACTTTGAAGCTTTGTGTAGTGCGTTAGATATTAGCGTTTCAGATATAGTTCCATATCAAACAGTTGTAGAGACAAATAAGAAGAATATAAAGAAAAGAAATATCATCGTTTCATTAGTGGCGATAATACTATTGTTAGTTATGGTATGGATTATTGTGGACAATGTAGATCAAACAGATTTTAAACGCGATTTATACATCGGGGAAATTTATTTGGGTAGATGGAAATTTGATGCATCGCCAGAGTCAACGACAGGATATGTACATAGCCCATGCAGTGTGTCTGGAAAGGCCGTTGATGCGATAGAAGAAGCGATAATTAATAATCCCTACTATCGTGGGAAAATAATTTTTAAAGAAAATCTATTAAATAATCGTACTGGTAACAATTTATTTGTCGGGCAAGAGTGCTATGTTCTTTCGAAAGATAGGCAAATAGATTTAATTCTAAAAGTTGATGACACTTTGTATTTTAAAGATTTTTACTCATCTATAGTTGCTTTGTATGGTGATCTAATTCCAAATAAATATGATGTTTACGGGGATGAGGTATATTATATAGCTGGTATAACAGACAACATTATAAAGACAAATAAAAAGAAGTATTATTGCGGTGAAGAATATGAACCTGCGTACACAATCGAAGAAATGCATTTACTTTATGCTAATTCGGAAATAGATGAAAGCGGAAAGTGTTTAACAATTAAGGATACAATAGTGATTGGTCTAAGCTATGATAAATATGATGTTAAGGTTCATTATCTAGATAATGGTAATATTACTTTCGAATTAATAGTTAAATAAGAGTATATGTTAATAAAAAAAAGAAGCTTTTTCGCTTCTTTTTTGGTGAACCATGAGTTATACTTCCCGAACTACCTAGTTGTTTTGGAAAAACATAATATAATAAATTGGCAAATATATAATGTTGTTTTTTTGATATACAACTCGTTCGTTAGATAATACATACCCTTTATTAACTCCATAGTCTTTGTTCGAAACAAATTTGTTGATTGCGCTATGGATAGTGTAGTCTTTGCCTGATTTAATTTCAAGAGGGATTGTAGAAAGATTGTTGTAATCATCAATTAAATAATCAACCTCTCCATTCGCTTTATTGTCATAATAGAACAAATTAAAGCCATGTGCCTTTAACTCACTGGCTATAACAGATTCATAAACAGTTCCAAGATTAACGCTACTTTCCGTATTCATTATTGCGCTAATATTATGCCTATATAAGATATTAGATAATAATCCTACATCATTTAAATATAACTTTAATAGGTTCTTTCCGCTTGATTCTATTAATGGGAATGTAGGTGTTGAAATTGCTTTAACTTCTAAAGCAATGCCTGAATTAATTAGATAATCAAATTCGTCTTCGTAGTTTGAATAACGTTTGCCTTTCACGTTTTCTATATCTTGGACATGCAATCTTTTCTTTTTATTGCATAGGCTTGAAGGAATTAAATCGTAAATCCTTTTTATCTTTAGTTTATTTTCTTTGTCATACTTGCTTGCATCATTTCCGTATAAATCATAAATATCTGCTTGTATTTTTCGTACTTCTACGATGTTTTTGCTTTCTAAATAACTATTAACAGCGTCAGGAAGCCCGCCGATCAAAAGGTACTTTTTAAATAAATCCATTAATTTATTGTGAACTGTTTCGTTTTGGCTTTCTAAGTTGATAAAATCTGCTTTAATTTTTTCGATTGCGGTTTCGCCGAAATTATTTGCGATTAAGAATTCTTCAAAATCAAGAGGGTACATGTGAACTATTTGAATACTACCAATAGGTATGGATGTTGTTTTAGATAGAGTAACTCCTAGTAGCGATCCGCTGCATATGTATGTAAAACGATTATCTTGTTTAAGAAACTTTAAAAGAGTTAAGTATTGTGGATATTCTTGGATTTCATCAATAAATACAAGAGTATTCTCCTTCTTGCCCATTCTGTCTCCTGCAACCATACTTAATTGAAAATAGAAATCGTCTATGTTGTTAATATTTGCAAACAATTTATCTTTAAGTGAGTCTTCTACAAAATTTAATTCAATGTAATTAGTGTATACATTATTTAACACTTCAGTGGCGATATATCGTATGATATACGATTTTCCTATTTGTCGTGCTCCATCAATAATCATGATTTTGTTTGAATTTGAGTTTAGATAGTCGATGATTGTGTTCGATATTTTTCTTTTAAGCATAGAATTTCTCCTTTTCTTCGACTATATTTTACACTTTTCCTATAAATAATTCAACAAAAAAAATACACTTTTCCTATAAAACAAAGGCATAAAAAATACACTTTTCCTATAAAAGAAAATGCATAACAGAGGTAATAAAAAAAAGGAAGCGTTCAACTCCCTTTTGGTGAACCCTGTTCGGCGTTTGTCACTTTTCGTCGCTTATCTTGGAAAATCAAGCATTTATCGATATTTTCAAAATCTGGCACATCAGTCAATTCGGAAGAAATTGGAGCAAATCCACGTATAGAAACGACTATCTTATTAGGGTACACGATTACATAATTGATGAAATGCTTAGAT
>JAEEWC010000060.1 GCA_016287155.1 Clostridia bacterium
AGTGACCTGCGTGTAATTTTGCACCTGATGGATAAGAGAACATCTCTAGTACATAATATTTGTTATCTACCTTTGATTTGTTGAAAGAATATAACTTTTCTTTTTCCCATTTCTTTTGCCATTTAGGTTCAATTGTTTTAAAATCCATATTTTTTTGCCTCTATTTTTAATAATTATAATAATATAATATAACTATTTAAACAAATTAGTAAAGTATCAAAGCATTATTTGACATATTGCGTTTAAAAGGAGCCCCATTGGAGCTCCTTTTTGTTGAACTTAAATTAATAAGTTATTTGGATTATTTTACTGTTGCATACTTAACAACGTTTGCACCACCAGATAATACGTTGAAGTCTTCTGACCATAACTTGATTTGTAGGTTAGAAATCTTTGCCTTTAAAGATGCTGGTAATCCGAAGATATCCATATTGCCAACTGTTGCATTGATTTCAACATTATCATCAACCTTTATTGTAGCTGATAATGTGATACCGAAGTCACCTCTGCTTACGATTTCACCCTTATCGTTATAAGTGATATCGTTGTAGCCTCTTACATAGTACTTATTTGCTTCAAATGGCTTTTCTGATGTAAATGTTACTTCAGCATATTCAGCATCATGATGTGTATAGTATGTTGTACCAGATGCGAATGAAGTAATACCCTTAGCTTCTTCATACTTTTCAGCTTCGTATACATAGTAATCTTTTGCTGAATTGAATTCTGTATCTGTAGATAACTTATATGTTGTTTCACCAGTCTTTTCATAGTAACACTTCATCTTATCAAATGTAGTCTTTGATTGATCTACCTTTGTGAACTTAGCAGCTGTTAATGTGTAATATGTCTTTGATGCATCGAATTGAGCTGAAGCTTCAACTTTATCATATCCAGCTTCCTTAGTTTGTTCATAGTACTTAAAGTTACCCTTTGTTGAACCTGTCCACTTTGTATATCCGCTGAATGGAATCATCTTATCTGTTGTAGCATTTGTATCAAATTTAGCAAAGATCTTACCATGTTCTGTAACGCCATCGTTAATTCCAAGGTATGCACCTAGTAAGTAACCTGCGATTGTTTGGAATAATTCTGTATTATCATCATCGTCTGCTGTTGATGCTGTTCCTAATGCAGAATCTGGAGCCTCTCCTGATTTTGGAATGAATCCTAATACGATATCGATAACGCTATCAAGTTCTACAAGACCTTCGTTCAAACCTAAACCATCAACTAAATCCAAAGAAATAATGAATACAGCCTTTTGATCAGCCTTTACGCCCTTGCTTGTGTAGTTAGAAGCAACTAATACGTTTAATACATCATCTGGTTCAGCTAGTGCTGTTCCGTCAACGTTCTTAACCTTTGTTAATTTAATTTGTAGTGATTCAACTACATTAATAATTTTCTTAATAGATTCAATAATATTAGCTGTGCCATCAAAGCTAATTCCGTTTGTAGCATTGATTTCAGCAATTACTGACCATGGGTTAGCAGCAATATTTAAATCTAATGTATAGTAACCTGGCTTAGCACCAATCTTTAATGGCTTGCCGTTTAAATCGAAGCTTACACCAAGTTCGCTATCTAAGAATAAATCTACAGATAAAGCTACATCTAGGATGTTTTCTTGATCTATATAATCATTAAAGTCAATTGCGCTAGGAGCAACTTCACCAACTGTATATTCTAAAGCTAATTCAACAGTAATATCCTTATCGATATTAATTACTAATACCTCTTTATTGTTAGACTTGTGCTTAACTTCAATATTCTTTTTATCGATTTCTAAAGATAGATTTAAACCTGTAACCTTTCCATTATCTAAATCAGCAGATAATACTAATTTAATGTTTGGAAGGATAGAAACTAGACCAGCATCTGCATCTAAATCTAATGCGTCGAAGTCAACTAAACCAGAAACTAAATCTGCTAGACCTTCTTCGTTATCTGGATCTAATAATGTTCCAAGATTTAAAGCTAAAGAAGCTGAAGTATCTGTGCAGTTTCCTTCTTCTGCTAAAGCAGCAACCATTAGAGCATACTTTAGAATTGTATCTTCCCAAATATCTTCATCTTGAAGATCAATGTTGCTGAAATCAACCTTTCCATTCTTAGCATTTTGAACAGCAGCTACATATGGAGCTGGGAAAGCCATCTTTTGTACATCGCCATCTTTTGGTTTGTATTGAACGTAAAGATAGTTATCTGTATAGATGTTTGCGTTACCAGGATTAGCATCTTTGTAGTAAACACCAAGAAGTGTGCTATTACCCTTCTTTAATTCTGCTTCAAGGAATGTATTTGAAGTATTAGCAGATTCTGTCTTTTGTAATAAATCAAGATCTAATTTTAGGCTTAAATCATATTGTGTTTCGTTAACCTTGATGCCAAGATTTCCGTCTACCTTTAGATCTGTCATGTCGCCATCTTCAACGCTCTTCTTTAAACCATTAATAATGGCTTTCATTGCTGTTACTTCAACTTGTTCTGTAGGTGTTGGAGTTGGTTCTTCTTTTGGCTTACAAGAAATTAGGCCAACAGAAAGCATACAAACAATTAGAGCAATTGACAATAGACTTAACCAAAGTTTTTTGTTTGTCATAAATAAACCTCCTAAGTAATTTTCATAATTGAGAGTGGCATACTTTAATAATATGCGCACATCTATTTTATAAGACCCACCTTATAAAGTCAACATAAGATTTTTTGCGTTTTTGTAAAAAGTTACTAACAATTTACCCAACTTGAGCCCCATTCCTTAAAGTTACACTAAAAAAATGCTTATGTAAAATTCCTTTAATAAAGCAAATATAGACATTTTTTAGATATTTTCTTATAATAAATACTATGAAAAAGTTATCTGATAAATCTAAAAGAATTGTATTAATGATTATAATACCTATAATAGGAATAGTCCTATTATCCGGTGCAGTATTTGGTATTTCCTATGGCTATTTAAATAGATCGACTATCCGTCTTGATTACGACCCAGATGAAGAATTTCAAACATTTTACGGCTTTGGAACATCATCTGCTTGGAACACAAGAATAATTGGCCGTGACTATTCGGATGAGATAAAACAAAGTGTGACTTCCTACTTATATGGCGATGACGGACTAAAATTATCTATCTATAGATATAACCTTGGCGCAGGTTCTACAGAACTTGAAAATTTGTCATATCCTGAATCAAACAAAACTGAAAGCTTTTTCATCGCACAAAACTATGTAGATAGCAATTCATTTTTAGATGTAGCAAATTACGATTTTTCAAAAGATAACGATTATCTATCTATGCTTGAATTAGCTATAAAGACAAACAACATCAAAAAACTTGTTATCTTTTCTAATTCACCACACTACCTTTTAACAAAGAATCATTTAACTCATGCGAATAACGAGCATGAGAACAATTTGCCTGAAGAAAATTTTGAAGCATTTTCTGAATATGTTCTAATCTGCTCTACATATATCGATTCATTTATTAAATCACTTGGATATAATGATATCGAGATTTATATCTCTCCAGTTAACGAACCACAATGGAAATGGGGAGGAGATAGCGCATCTCAAGAAGGTTGCCATTATGATGCTGATTATTTAGCAAAATTCTATGACGTTTTCTATAAAACTCTAAACAAATATAACGCAAAAAATAACACCCAATTCAAAATGGATATCTATGAATCTGGTAACTATAAATTAGGCCTTGCTTCTTCTAAAAATAAGAGCTATTTTAAGGAGTTTTCAAAATACAAGTATTTTGACACACTAGATAGCATCTCTATGCACTCATATGCTGCAGATACAGATAAAAGCATTAGAAGAGCATTTGCTTCTTATTACAAAAAGTACAATAAATCTTTTGTTATGTCTGAATATTGTGTAATGCAACCTGATGTAGATACAAGCATTAGTATGGGTATTAAATCTGCTAAAGTTATAATGCAAGATCTAAACATTTTAAACGCAACAGAATGGAGCTGGTGGCTTGGTGTTGCAATGGGCGGCTGGGAAGATGGTCTAGTCTATGTAGATAAAGAAACTAAAGATATAAATCTATATTATAGATATTATATGTATGGTCAATTTATGAGATATATTGAAAACGGAGATGTAAGAATTAAAGCCGATATCCATGATATCTATGATTTTGGTGGTGTTGATTCTGTAGCCTTCAAAAAGAAAGATGGCACAATCGTTTTAATTATATTAAACGACAATAATAAGCAAAAAACAATTGAACTAAAATCTCGTAGTTACAACACTTGTCACATTGTTGAGACACATGAAAATAACTACTGGGTTGAATCAGATAAAACATTTGATGGTGAATTTGTTGTAAAGCCAAATAGTGTTACAACAATCATCTTAAAATAGGAGGTTAATATGCCAAGTTCTCACGGAGGTGGCTTCGGTGGAGGTGGCGGAGGCGGAAGCTTCGGCGGCGGATTCCATTCATCAGGAGGCAGTGGCGGTGGACAATACCATGGTCCAAGAGTATCTAATCGTCCATTTGCTGGAGCAAGAAGATACACATACATAAATACAAGAGGCGTGATGTGCTTCTTCTATTCAGATACTATTCCAAAAAGAACATCTCTAAAATCTACGATTTTATTGTATGGCGGTCTTATTATCTTCTTTATCGCACTTGCCACATTTTTAATAACAGCATCTGTTCCTAAAAAGATGTCTAGTATCTATATAACTCCAACATCCTATTACTATGAAGATAACGCAGACGTTGTTACAAAAGCAGATGAACTAAACGCTGAATTTAATTCATTTTATGAATTAACTGGAGTTCAACCATTTCTATATACAATAAAGGCCGAGAACTTCCCTAAACAATATGGTTCTATTACAAAATACTCTCTTGAAGATTTTGCATATGACCTATATTTAGATTTATTTAATGACGAAGGCCACTGGCTAATTGTATTTGTTAAATATGACGATGCCCCTAACTTTGGTTGGATAGATATGGCGGGAGATAATACTCTAACTTTAATTAATGATGAATTCTTTAATAGATTCCAACGAGATATGCAACATTATTTAAATCACGCAACACTTGATGGTTCTAATATGGACTATTGCGACGCAATAGTAACATCTTTTAAATATTCTGAAGACTATGTCTTTGAAATGACATCTGAAGCTCGTGGTCAAATAATAATGTATAGTTTAATTTTTGGCGGATTAGTTGCTTTAATGTTATATATACTTATTAAGACTGTTAAACAAACACTACTTGTTAATGGCTATGTAAATTATATTGAGAA
>JAEEWC010000061.1 GCA_016287155.1 Clostridia bacterium
AATGATCCGCCTATTAATCCTAATCCAATAATACCTATATTCATATTAGCTTCTTACCTTACCTACAAGTGGTAGCATTACGTCTACTTTCTTTACTACTTCTTCGAATTGTTCTGGACGAAGAGATTGTGCACCATCGCATAGAGCATGTGGTGGGTCGTTGTGAACTTCAATGATTAAACCTTGAGAACCTGCACCAACTGCAGCAAGTGACATTGGTTCAACTAATCTTGCAATACCAGAAGCGTGAGATGGGTCAACGATAATTGGTAAGTGTGTTAATTCTTGGACAAGAGGAATAGCTGATAGGTCTAATGTGTTTCTTGTAGCTGGCTCGAATGTTCTAATACCTCTTTCACATAGAATAACGTTTTCGTTACCTTCACTCATAATATATTCAGCACTCATTAACCATTCTTGAATTGTGTTAGCTAAGCCTCTCTTTAAAAGGATTGGCTTATTTAACTTACCAACTGCTTTTAGAAGGTCGAAGTTTTGCATGTTTCTAGCACCAATTTGAATGATATCTACATCTTCAAATAAATCGATGTACTTTTCAGCCATTAATTCTGTACAAATAGGCATGCCAGTTTCTTGCTTTGCTTTTAAAAGCAATTGTAAACCTTCAGCCTTTAAACCTTGGAATGCATATGGAGATGTTCTTGGCTTGAATGCACCACCTCTTAAGATGTTAGCACCAGCAGCCTTAACAGCTTTTGCAATACCAATGATTTGCTCTTCAGATTCAACAGAACATGGGCCTGCGATTAATTGGAAGTTATTACCACCAAATTTATGACCGCAAACATCAACTATTGTATCTTGTGGGTGGAACTTTCTATTAGCTAGTTTGAATGGTTCTTGGATACGCTTAACGTTTTCAACGATATCTAATGATCTAATAAGATCAATATCAATCTTTGATGTATCACCAACTAAACCTAAGATAAGGTTCTTGTCACCCTTTGAGACGTCGATTTTAACGCCTTGAGATTTGATCCACTTAGTAAGCGAATCTAATTGTTCCTTCTCGTAATCTTGTTTAACAATAATAATCATATGCCTTCTCCACTAATAAAAAAACCGCCATCTTTTTGTGGCGGTTTTAAATCTCTTTATTTTTATCTAATTTAATTTTTTTCTTGTTTAGAAAACCGCGCACAAATTAACAACTATAATAATAGCCGTAAAAATAAGATGTATAAAAGTTAAATTGACGTGTTTTCATATCGTTGTTATTATAATTTTTTTTATTTTATCTTGTCAATGATGTTTTAGATAATAGTGTAAATTTTCAAGTCTTTATCGTATCTTGACATATTTAGTACATCAAGTAGTGGCAAATCTTTACATCTTTGAGCATGCTTATCTAAGCATTCTTTATCTGCCCATCTTTCGAAGAATACTATTTCTTCTGTTTCTTCATTATATTCGGAGATATCAAAAGCTAAGCAGCCATCATCTAAAATCATAGACATCTTTGCATGTTCTTTAGCTGCTGTTAAAAATACATTTACATCATCTTTCTTTAGTTTATTTCTACATATTACGTAAATCATAATTCTACCTCCATAAAATGATATCACATTTTAAATACCTTTTGATATATAATTGAAGCATGGAAGATTTGAATAAACCTCTAACGGAAGACGAAAAAGATTTAATAATTAATTGGTTCATTGAAAAAGAAGGACGAGTTGGCGAAGAGAATGTTAAAACTTATAGATTAAGAAATAAGTTAGATAAATCGCCAAAAACTTGCCGTGAATTAATTGATACTAATATAAAAGCGAATTCTTATAAAATTGATTCAATGAGTTTCTATATGCTACTTATGGCGCATATATAACTATATTTATATAATATTTCTAGATAAAACTAGATTCATTAAATGTTGAAATATGCACATAATTTTTGCATTTTTCTCAAAATAAGCAAATTTTTATTAAATATTATTTATAGTATAATAAAAGAAAAGGGGGTAGATTATGAACAAGAAATTATTACCAATCATTATAATCTTATCTATCATTTTATCTTTAACTATATTTGTGGCTTGTGATAAGACAGAAGAAGACCCAC
>JAEEWC010000007.1 GCA_016287155.1 Clostridia bacterium
GCACCAAAAAAGCGCTCATTCGAGTGCTCTTTTTTTATTTTAATCGTTGAATACATTTCGTTCTTAAAAAGTCTTTAATGTCCTCGTTTTTGCCTTCATAATAATCTATTAAAACTTTTTTATAATCTGGCACTAACTCTGCAGGCACCACTATTATTCCACTAGCATGCCCAATCAAATAATGGTTTGCAAAAATAACTGCAGTTCTTTTATTCCCGTCTAAGAACAATTGCTTTTTCATAGAATACAATAATAAATCTATGCCTTTTTCTTCCGCTGACTCATTTGAATTCAAAATGCAATCTAAATCTTCTTTAACCTTACTTTCAAATGGTATCGGTGGAATATATGTTGAACCACCTATTGTTACAGGAACAGTTCTGAGTTTTCCTGCAGTATAAGAAAACCCTTCCTCAACCAAAGAATTGATTTGGCATAGTATTGCATAATTGGTATTGCAAGATATTACTCCTGGATCTAATATAAATTCCCATGCATGCTTTAGATTAACCACTTTTGTTACATCTGAAGCCGTCATGTCTTTAACCTTGCCTCCATTGATAATTGTTTCTGTGTCCGAATATGTTGTCGCAACCCCTTCTAGCATTGCTTGTTTATAAATCGACTCAACCATATTTCTTCTCGCTAAATCAATATTGATTTTAACGTCTTCGCTTAATTCCGCATTAGAATACTGCATTTGTCCTAATGCCTTATTAATTTCTCTTAGCCTTTTCTTTAAACCTTTAGCAACAGCATTATTCTCCAATATAAGATTGTACAAACTTGTGCTATATTCCCCGATGTATCTTGTGCTAAGCAGCCCGCCATTTCTAAAATGCGTATAAATATACTGTTTACTATCTTGCTGACGAACTTCAATAGATCCATAATTCAATACAGCCAATCTAGCTTCAATCATACCCTTCTCTTGCAATAACTCCGCGATTTTATCCATTACATTCTCCTCTGAAACATTTTTAACCATTTTGTTTCACATATAGTATAACACACAATTATGCTATGCGAAACATTTTTAATCATTTTGTTTCACATAACAATTATTAGGTGCGTATGAGTTTATAGGCCTTGCACCAAATGAGAATTGTACGAGCCCAAAAGAGTTTAATTATTTCACATATTATGATTCTTTTGGAATGCGAATAAAAAGAGATTAATACAATAAAGGCTGTTGAGAATTTAAATCTTAGCAGCCTTTGTGTTTTACTCAATACTGAGGTATTTGTCAAGTCTAGTACTTTTATTAAATTAGTCCAACGGGAATTAACGAATGTTTGTCATTTGCAGGATATTCCGTAAAATCTAAACTACACTTTATTTTACACGATATTTAAAAAGTCAAGCATCTGCTTTCTTATTTTATAAACTACTATGACCCATTTCTATATATGTAGATGCGTATTTAATTCCTCATGTTGCACTTGATTTGACAAATCATCTAAACAAAAAAAAGGAAGGCACCATCATCGTGCCTTCCTTGTGCTTTAACCATTATTAATGATTACTTTTTAACAATTGTCATCTTAACTACAATCTTATAAGTTCCAATTGTTTTTTCTACTGTCCAAATAAGTTTCTTTCCATCAACAACGAATTCTGGATCGCCTTCTGCCTTAACATCTTCTGTATAGTCTACATAGATGTTCTTACCATCTTGTTTGTAGTATCCTTTGTCTATTTCTGTTTCACCAGACTTAACAACGAATGTACCATCCTTATTGAATGTTAATTCTGCTGACTTATAATTTGTCTCAACATATGTTTGCACTTGTTGAGTGATTGTTTCAGGTACTCCATCTGCTGAAATTTCAAATGATTCCATTACATATGTTTTACCTGCAACCTTTGCTGTACAAGCAAATAGTAATAGTGACATTGCTGATATAACTAATACTATAGTCAATAATAATGCGATTTTCTTCATAAATATAATTTCCCCCTCATATTTATTTTTTAATCTCTATTTAAATTATACTACTTTAACGCCACAAATGTGCAACACGGCCACATTAGCGCCTTATTAGGCACCTATAGACCCCGTATCCAAGAATCATCTAACGATGCTTAATTAAATTTTATCTTCCCTTTCTTTCTTAAAACTATAAGGATTGCTCCAGCTATAAATCCTAAAACTAATAATCCCCCAACTACACAAATAGCAATAAGGCCATTTAAAGTTAAATATGGCTTTGTATATTCTGTTACCTCATGTTCCATATTGCTTGGAAGCTCTGGTAATGAATAGAAATTAGAGCCATCATTATCCCCATATGCCACACGAACAATATTTATACTATAGCCATCAATTTCTGTCGATACTACATTTTTATTAACGCTACAATCTACTTGATAAGGGATAACAGTTGTAGATCCTAATTCATTGCAAGCAGCTTTTGATTTGTTTGACATGTATTGCATATTAGCAACATTAACATTTCCAAAACCATTAACATCCAAATTAATTTTTATCTTATCTGAGTTAGTATTTACTATTTTAAAATAAATAATTTGTTTATCTTGATCTATAGTTGTAACGCTATAACATCCATCATTATATGCTTGGGTATTTACAACTTGCTTGCCCAGGTTATTTGAGAATAACATTTGGTTAAAATAGTTTGGCGTTAAAACAATACTTTGAGAATCAAACCAAATTAAATTTACTTCCCAAGTTTGAGAATTAATCTTAGCAAATGTTGGCGCATATGATGCCATCTTTACAACATCACTATTTCTTTCTAAGCCAGTCATATAACTAGCTTCTTCAATTGCCGCCCATATATTATTTCTTGTAATATACTTACCAATCATTTGACACCAAGTAGCATATTCCCCTACAAACACTTCTCTATCTCTTGAATAGTTATCATAATAATCATTATTCTTGAACATTTGATTATTCTCTAAATAATAGTGCTCATCTACCATAGTGTCTGAATACTTTTCATCTATTATATTCCATGATTCATCTTTTTCTGAGCCAGTAAACCATGGTCCTGCTGATGAAATAATCTTAATTTCTGGATGCTTTTCTTTTATAACATTGTATATTGCATCAAAATTTCTCCAGTACAAATCTCCCCAGTTCTCATTTCCAATTCCAACATATTGAAGGTTGAATGGCTCGCTATGTCCGTTCTCAGCACGCTTAGCACCCCATGTAGTTGATACATCTCCGTTTGCATATTCGATTAAATCTAATATATCTTGTACATAAGCATCAAACTCTTCTGTTCCTGGCTTTAGAGCATATTGATCAAGATAAGCATTCCATTCTTCTTCAGAGATTTTGCCTTGTCTATATTGCTTTTCCCAATATCTATATTTCTTCCCATCTTTATACATTTGGAATTGGCATATTGTTCCAGCGTTTAATATTGGAAGCGCTTTAGCTCCTAAATCTTCACACAATTGGAAATATTCATGATAGCCCATTGAATTAGTATTATCGTAAGTTAATCCATTTTCATCATCATTCCAAATGTTGCTATAATGCTTTCTTTCGCAAAGTGGACCTATCGTTTCTTTCCAATCATACAATTCCTCTAACGATGTACCCTCTGCCAAGCATCCACCTGGAAAACGAACAAATGATGGGTTCAATTCTTTTAATGCATTATACAAATCGCTTCTTAGCGACACATATTTCCAGTTTGGATCTGAATATCCATAACTATCTTCGCTTACTAATTCAAATGAATCTAAATAAAGCGTACCATTGCCATTTAATTCTAATTGCATTCCTCCATCTTCTGTCGCATTAGATTTGATCTCTGCCTCGATTCTAACCCAATCACTTCCTTTTGCTGGAATGTCTATATTAACTGGCACCTTGTTATTATCTGAATATAATTGAACACTTGCACTACCTTCGAAATCTATATTTTTAATATAGCAAGCAAATTTATATACGCTATCTTTTGCAAATCCCATATCAGGGATATCTGATAAACCTTTTTGATAAGATTGAGATAAATATTTAAAATATTCTACATATCCTTTATTTAAAAGAGCGCCCTCTCCTGAGACACTTACTTTTAGATATACACTGTTATTTTCATTCATTGAAGAAGTATTATCTATTGAATAATCTAAATCACTTATAACCCAATTTGTTAGAGGAGCTGCTTTGTAATCAAAAGAAGTGTTCGCTATTAAATTTGAAACTAAACCACCATCGCATGCATATGAGATATCTTCTATAAATAGGCCATATAAATCTTGTGATATATCAATGCCAATATTATCTTTTGAAATATCAACATTCATTTCTTTAGATACACATCCCATAAATGAGAAAGCGCTTGATATGATTAAAAGCAATAAAATTGTAGATACGATAACCTTCTTCATAATTACTCCTAAAATAATACTTTAATTATATTAAAAGTAATAACATTTCACAATATGCAAAAAGCCCATCTATTTTCATAGACGGGCCTACTTTTGCGTTTTAATAAGACTTAGGCTTTAATAGCGTTTAATTGCTTTGTAAGTCTTGAAATCTTTCTGCTTGCTGTATTATCTTTGATCAAACCATCATGTCTAGCGCAATCGATTAAAGAAATAGATTCCTTTAATAAAACTTCAGCTTGAGCAACATCCTTAGCTTCGATAGCTGCTTCATACTTCTTGATAGTGTTACGAACTCTAGATCTCTTAGCTGTATTAATAGCGTTAGCTTTTTCGTTTGTTATAACTCTTTTCTTTTGAGACTTAATATTTGGCATATATTTCCTCCAAATTATTGGTTTTTTGCATTTTGCTAAATAAATATAACATAATAGAAATTATTATGCAAGGATTTTAAACCACTATTTAAGCGAGAATTTTATTAAAAATTGGCTATTCTATCTCCAGTAGATGCTACCATCTTTAGATAACACTCCCCATTTGCCATCTTGCTTTATCATGGCTTTGCCATCTTTGAATGGTGTTCCCTTCTCGTAGATAGGTTCAAATACATAATTACCTGAATAATCAATGTATCCGGTTTTGTCATCCTTTGTTACGCAAGCAATGCCGTCAGAGAAGCTATTTGCACAATCATAGATAAAATCTATAACTACATTTCCTTCTTTATCGATATAGCCTAATTTTTCGTTTCTTTCAACACATGCAAACCCTTCTGAGAATTGGAATGCTTCATCAAAAGCTGGTTGAATTACAACAGCGCCCTTTTGATTTTTATATCCCCATTTTCCATTTCTACAGAATTTGAATACTTCTAGCTTTTCTTGAGGTGGTTCTTCCCACTTAAACTCTTCTCTTTCTCTTTCACCTTCTAAGAATTTAACAAGTTCTCTATCATCAAAGATGCTGAATCTTAATTTTACTTTTTGATTCTCTTCTTGTCTTTGATTGTTTTGTTGATTATTGTTATTGTTCTTTTGGTTATTTTGTTGAGGTGCATTTGGTTGAGGTTGAGTCTCTGGTCTAAATTGCAAATTAAATTTCTTTAATTTAGCTGCAATCTCAATACAGTCCTTCTTGCCTATATTTTGTATTCTATACATCTTAGATGCTTGGATAACACATAAGTCTCTACAGATGTTAACTCCACCCTTTTTTAAAGCGTTATATGTCTTTTCAGATAACGCTAATTCTTCAATTGGGCGTGCTAAATCTTCTGGCTTACCTTTTGGAGTATAACCATCATTAAAATTCTTGTTATTTTTCTTCTTGTTTTTGTACTTTCCCATATGCCTGTATTTTAGCACAATATAGGGGTTTGAGCAATGCTAAAAGAGTTGAAAATTTCGCGCGTGTTGTTATATTATTAAAATATGCAAAGGACTAATTCCATCAATAAATGCATATCTTTAATCGCTCTAGCGCTTGTAATCATAGCTCTATTGTTTGCTATGCCTATAAATACAGCTGAAGCTGAGAACACATCTGTAGTTATTGATTTGAATTCTTCATCAAAATTTGCAGCTTATAAAGATGTTTTTGCTTACACCTATAACACTTCCCTATACATAGTTAAAGATAATAAGATTTCTTCTTATCCAAATGCTTTTTCTGGGGATTGCATCGGGCTTGAGATTAATAACACTAACATCTTAGTTCTAACGCAAAACGGCGCTCAAACATCAGTATCTTATTTTGATTATGATGATCACGGCATAAAATCTGCAGCATCAAAGCTTGGAACTATGGATATGAAGATTACAAATCTATTTAGCGATGGACTTGGCAATTTCTATTTCTATGCAACAATAACAGGCACATCATATTATGTAAAGCAATTCAAAGAAGGAACAAACGCACAAGCAATGTTAGCTAAGGCATATATTGCTAAAGAAGCACACGATGCTTCATTCACAAGTTTTCTATATTGCGAAGATGCAGGTAATTTATATGCTATAAAAGGTGGCAACATCTACGTAGCAAGTGTTAGCTTATTAATCGAATCATATCAAAAGATTACAAACATTACTGATGCACACGCTTTAGCAATGTCAGCAAACGAAATCTTTGTAAATGCTGAATCTGGAATATATAAATTAAATCCATCTACAAACACAGAAACACTTCTATGCCAAACAAATAACGGCACTGGGGAAATCTATTATACAAACTTCAATTCAAATGATTATATTTTTGTATGCGAAAACGCTGCGGTAATTCAATATACATACGATGGCACAGCTTGCACATATTACAACAAATTCAACAACTCTGAATATGTTCATCCAACTGAATTTGATTTAGTGTATGTAGCAAAGCTTACACAAAGCATAGCTAATATCTACTCTTCTCCAAGAAACATGCAAATCAACTCAACAATATCTAATGGCGAATTCTTCTTAGTATTGTGTGCTGTTACAAATGAAGAAAGTGGTTCTTACTTCTATATTGCAAAGGAAGATGGCACAAAAGGATACATAAAATCAAATACAGGTTTTGAAAAAATAAATGCAAACACAGATGCAAGAACATTTAAAATTGGCCTTTATGCTCAAGGTCTTCACGCATCTACAAACATATACAAATACCCATATCAAAACGCTGAAGTATTAAGCACTGTAACAATCTTTGACGAACTTGTTGTTATAGATAACGTTGCGGAATTAGATGGCGTGCATGTTTGGGATTACTATAAAGTATCTTTAGTTCAAGATGGTCAAATCATTACAGGATATGTTGCCGTAAATGATGTATCTCCATATACAGCTTTAAAAGCTCCAACTATTTTAAAAACTGTAAAGATTTCATCTGGATCAATTGGTTCTTTAGTTTATCTATATGCCCTACCATCTGAAGAGAGCGCACAAGTTGCAGCTTTAACTGATGGTGAAGAATTGGATCTTGCTGAAGAATACAACAAAGATTCAACTTGGACAAAGGTCGTATATGGCGAGAAATATGCTTATGTTTTAACATCTCAAATTTCTCAAAAAGGATTAACAGCAGTTCAAATTACTTTAATCGTTATTTCTTGTGTAGTTGTAGTTGCTTCAATCCTTATGATTATCTTTATGAAAAAGAAGAGAAAGATTGGTTTTTAATCATGGATACATACATTATTGCGAATAACAATCTAAACGCATTTAAAGCCCTAAATTTAAACAATATAGAATTAATCGAAGAAGATATGCTATCTTCTACTTTGCCACCTCTAAAAGGCGATTTAATCTATATAGATTCATCTATAAGTTCTTCTTTAAAGCAATCTATACTTGAAAAGTATAATCTATTTGCGCAAAAGACTATCTTTAATAAGGGCGATAAAGAAATATCTGTGTTTTCTCAAAACATTTTTAATGGCATATCTGAATATAAGACAACAACATCAGGAAGCGTGGCTTCAGATACCCTAACTCATAGCACTCTTGATGTAGAGAAAGTAGCAAGAGAAGCTTATGAAGATACAAAAGCATTTTTATTAAATGTAGATTATTCTTCTATGTATGCTTCATCTAACATCTGGAGAAAGGTTGTAAATAACATTAATGAAGATTATCCAAATATTGAATTAATGAATTTAACTATTGAAGATTTCAATATCTACTTTAGCGCTAAGAATGAAAATATTGAAACAATTCTAGTTGATCCTTATTTTAAAAACATCGTTCAAAAAGGCCTAATTCAAAATGGCTTTAAAATTAAAGATTCTATCTTTATAAATGATGTAGGCACAAAAGCCTTGTTATATAAAATATAATGAGCCGCTAAACTTTCGTATAGCAGCTCATTTTTTATTCGTAATTCGTTATCTATTAAATCTTGTTTGCGATATAATCTACAACATCCCCTACTGTTACAAAACCAATAGAAGCATCATCGTCGATTTCGATGTTGTATTTTGTTTCAGCATCCATAATCATTTCTACTTTATCTAAAGAGTCAGCTTGTAAATCTTCAGATAATGTTGTAGCCATACTTACTTTGCTTACATCAGAACCTAAACGATCCGCAATAATTTCTTTTAAACCATTTAAAATTTCTTCTTTGCTCATATGTGACCTCCAAGTACATAAATAATAATATATTATTTTGCCCTATTTAGCAAGTTATTTCAATTCTATCTTAGACACCGACCCGTCTATAGAATATACCGCTCCAACGTAATTTAACACTTTAAAATGAGTAACCTTATCCATAGGATATGACTTATATGCAACGCTAAGCAAAATGTTCTTTCCTGTCCATCTTAGATATGCGTTATAGTCAACATATTCATCAAGTGTCATTTCGACTTTCTTTGGTAGCTTTTTATTCTCTTCTTCTATTGCGATACCAATTCTTTCATTTGATATAGCAACAACCATAAAGTCTTTTATTTTAGCAGCGCAAAAATGCGCGTCTTCTAGATGTTCGATACCTTTTTTATCTCTATATAGTTTACCAACATCTGTCTTTGCTAGTTTGTTGTACTTTTCTATAGCTTTTTGTTTAAATTCTTCTTCGTCTTTAGTATAACCATAAAAAATTTTCATTAGAATCTCCCGGTTGCGATATTCAAATCTCTATAATAAGACTTTCTACAAGAATCAAATTGGTCTTGAGTTGCTCTATATTGCCAATTGCCTGTAGCTACGCCTGGAGTGTTCATTCTACAATCTGATCCGAA
Source organism: Clostridia bacterium (assembly GCA_016287155.1). Taxonomy (GTDB): domain Bacteria; phylum Bacillota; class Clostridia; order Christensenellales; family UBA3700; genus UBA3700. The sequence goes on from JAEEWC010000007.1 coordinate 9,101, forward strand.
TCCAAATAAATCTTGAAGTGGAACGATTGCGATTTGACATTCAGATTCCATAAGCTTTTTGATCATTAGCTTTACAGAAATACTATCATAGGCGCCTCTGCCCCATACATCTTTATCACAACCAATATATTCTAACACTCTTAGTCTTGTTTTATCATCTAATTCCCATAACCAACCAAGAGATGTGTTATTATCGTGTGTTCCTGTATATCCAATACAGTTCTTAACATAATTACATGGAGTATGAAGATTTGTTAAATCGCCATAACCAAAATGCATTACTCTCATACCAGGAAGGCCTGTCTTTTTTAGAAGACGTCTTACCTTGTCATCTATAATGCCTAAATCTTCAGCAATAAATCTATCTTTTGGATACTTCTTGAAAATCAGTTCAAACAATTCATTGCCAACGCCTTTACACCACTTTCCTTCTTTTGCTGTTTCAGCATCTGATGGAACTGCCCAGTATTCACTAAATGCTCTAAAATGATCGATACGTAAGATATCATAGAGTTCCATCATTCTATCTATTCTTTGCATCCACCACTCAAAGTTGTTTAACGCCATGTACTTATAGTCATATAAAGGATTACCCCACAATTGACCATTTTCACTGAAATAATCTGGTGGAACTCCTGCTACCTTCTTTGGAGTACCATCTACTTTTAATTGATAATTCTTTCTATTTGCCCATACATCTGAGCTATCTAAAGAAACATACATTGGCATATCACCAATAATGCTTATTCCCTTTTCCTTTAAAAGCTTTCTACACTTTGCCCATTGTTCTGACAATATGTATTGAGAAAATACATAAAAATAGAACTCAGATCTATTAGCTTGAATAAAAGCTTTCTCGTCCAAATTCTCTTTAAACTTATATTCCTTTGGCCAATCTAGCCAACTTGAATTTTGGAACTTTTCTTTAACTGTCATATATAGAGCATAATCATATGCCCAGGTATTTGATTTTAAATACTTCTTTAATTTGTCGTGTATTTCTTCACCCTTATTTTCATATGCATGACGAAGTACTCTATCTTTTAGCGTATACACAGCAGCGTAATCAACTATATATGGCGTGCCGTTATATACCGCTTCTTGCATTTGAGCTTCATCAATATACCCATCCTTATATAAAGTGTCTGGGTCTACATATAAATAATTTAATGCGAATGCGCTATTTCCAGAATATGGCGAATTTCCAAGTCCAATTGTAGTTAGAGGCAATACTTGCCAATTTTTAAAACCGCCCTCTAACAAAAAATCAACACACTTTTCTACCTCAGGTCCAAACCCCCCGATACCATATCTACTTGGAAGTGTAGATATGTTAATTAAAACTCCTGCAGATCTTTTTAGCATATATCTCCTTTTGCCCTCACAAAGAAATCTTCAATAGTATCCATAAATTCTTCATTCATTCCAAATACTTCTTCTCTTGTCGAGAATCTATATCTATCATCCATAAAATATTGGAAGATATTTTCATCTTTTAATTTTAATGGCGCCTTTCCTTCTCGCTTTTTAGTAATTGAAGCTTCAGCTTCTACTGGTCTATATAATGTATGACCAAGATTATCATAAATATGGAATTCAGCTTTTTTGTTTGTGCACTTATCTTGAAGTCTAGCAATACTATATGAGAATGCTACTGTCTTATCGTCTCTACTATGTGCCACATAAACTGGGCCATCATATTTATTAATGCCCTTTAGTCCTTTATATTTAACAATCTTTCCATATCTTACTCTTCCTAGAATATGTACAAATGGTCTAGATAATTTAACAATCTTTCCAACCTTTTTAATTCCTTGGTCTTTCATGACGTCCCAAGAATTATTGAATCCACATAAAGAGGCTACAGCTTTTACCTTAGCTCTAACTTCTTCATCATTTAAAACAGCTGCTGACGCATATCCGCTCCAACTATGGCCGAATACAAAGACATCTAAGCCTTTGGCTTCTTCTTGTGTGCTCGCGAATAAAATCGCGCTCTTTAGGTCTATTATGGCCCTCTGTAGCCCATCCATACCCTTGTTGCCTTCGCTTAGACAACATCCTGTCATATCAAACGAGAAAACTAGATAATCTTTTCTTGTGAAATAGTCTATAACTTGAAGATAGTTTCTATGGCTACATCCAATACCGTGAGAAACAATCATTAAACCTTTATATAGCTTATGCCCTTCATGAGAGAAGAATGCCCCATATAATTTATTTTCTTTGCTCATGAAATAACGTTGAGTCTCTAAAAGTCCTGGATAATATTTATTTTCATCACAAATTAAAGTAGGGGTTACTCTCTTTCTAAAGAAATAATCTAAAACAAACATAGATACTAGCGTAGGAACAACAATAGTCCAACCTAATATTATGTAAACAAAAACTCCACCTATTGTAGCCAAAATGCTCACAAATTTTCTACCCATAGTTTTATTTTAGCATAATTATTTTAATAATTAAATATCGAATTTTACTTAATAATTTAGAAAAAATGGCAGCCCCTTCGGACTGCCATAATAATTCGTATAGGTTGGTATTATACAACACCTTCAGCTAGCATAGCATCTGCAACTTTTAAGAAACCTGCAATGTTAGCACCTGCAACTAGGTTGCCTTCCATTCCATAATCTTTAGCTGCTTTAGCTGCATTTCTGTAGATGTTAATCATAATTGTATGTAACTTATGATCAACTTCTTCGAATGTCCAAGAATATCTCATTGAGTTTTGGCTCATTTCTAGAGCTGATGTAGCAACACCACCTGCGTTTGCTGCCTTAGCTGGTCCAAACAATACGCCGTTTTGTTGGAAGTATTGTGTAGCTTCGATTGTTGATGGCATATTAGCACCTTCAGCAACAGCATATACACCATTAGCAACAAGAGCTTTAGCTGATTCAAGATCGATTTCGTTTTGTGTAGCACATGGAAGAGCGATATCGCACTTAACTGTCCATACACCCTTGCATCCTTCATGATATTCAGCTTCTGGATGCTTTACTAAATATTCTTTAATTCTCTTTCTTTCAACTTCTTTTAATTGCTTTACGTAGTCAAGATCGATTCCGTTCTTATCATAGATATAACCATTTGAATCGCTCATTGTAACAACCTTAGCGCCAAGTTCTGTAGCCTTCTTACAAGCGTAGATAGCAACGTTTCCTGAACCAGAGATTACAACTCTCTTACCTTCAAATGAAGAACCGTGATCTTCTAGCATTTCTTGTGTGAAGTAGCATAGACCAAATCCTGTAGCTTCTGTTCTAGCAAGAGAACCACCATATGTTAATCCCTTACCTGTTAAAACGCCTGAGAATTCATTACGTAGTCTGCTGTATTGACCATATAGGTAACCGATTTCTCTTCCGCCTACACCGATATCTCCAGCTGGAACGTCTGTATCAGCAGAAATGTGCTTAGATAACTCTGTCATGAAGCTTTGGCAGAAACGCATAACTTCTGCATCGCTCTTACCCTTAGGATCAAAGTCAGAACCACCTTTACCACCACCGATTGGTAGACCTGTTAAAGAGTTCTTGAAGATTTGTTCGAAACCTAAGAACATGATGATACCTTCATATACAGATGGGTGGAATCTTAAACCGCCCTTGTAAGGTCCGATAGCTTTATTGAATTGGATTCTGAATCCTCTATTTACTTGTACAACGCCCTTGTCGTCTACCCATGGTACTCTAAACTTAATAATACGATCTGGCTCAACCAATCTTGCCATAACACCCTTTTCGATGTATTCTGGATGCTTTTCTAAAACTGGTTCCAATGATTCCAAAACTTCTCTAACGGCTTGGTGAAATTCTGGTTCGTTAGCATTACGCTTAACTACTGTGTCCATTAAATCTTGTAGATATGATAATTTAAAACTCATTTTTCGAGTCCTCCTAAAAAATGTTTTTATCTTTTTTGTGTAAAAAAAAATGATTGCTCAAACAAACTATCTCTATTTAGAGATATTTGTTCAAGCAACCGTTGCTTTTTTTATTATGTAGTTGTATTATACTATCTTTATTTTGCTTTGAAAACTATTTTGTCTTCTTTTCGTCATCTTTAACGAATTCGATGATAGCTGTTTCAGCTGCATCGCCACGTCTTTGACCTAGCTTTAAGATATGTGTATAACCGCCTCTTTGGCCTAACTTTTCAGCTCTCTTAGCATAATAAGGAGCATATTCTCTGAATATCTTTTCGATTAAAGGATGCTTAGCATCTTTAGTTCTTTCGTTGAAATCAGATTTCTTTTCGCCATCTTGCTTAATTTCCTTTAAGTCAACAAGGCTTCCCATCAACTTTCTTCTAATAGCTAACTTCTTTGTACCGTCGTTGATAAATTCAACTTCAACTTTCTTACCATCAGCTGTCTTTACAGTCTTCTTAACCTTTACAACATCTTCATAAGAATTGATAGCAGCTGTTAATAGCTTTTCAGCATATTTTTGAGTTTCCTTAGCTCTATCTAAAGTTGTTTCGATACGTCCATACCAGAAAAGTTCAGAGGCTAAATTCTTAATGATGGCCATTCTTTGAGTTGCAGTTCTTCCTAACTTTCTATTTGCCATAGTTTAAACCTCCTATATTTCTTCCTTGTTTCTTAATGAATAACCAAGGCTTGTTAATTTATCAATAATTTCGTTAACAGATCTCTTACCTAAGTTCTTAACCTTCATTAGGTCATCTTCTGTCTTCTTGCATAGATCTTCAATTGTGTGGATGTTTGCTCTCTTTAAGCAGTTATAAGGTCTAACTGTTAATTCAAGTTCATCGATTGAAGTTGTTTCCTTTTCTACGCCTGCACCAGCTTTCTTAGAATTTTCTAATTCAACTGTTGGAGCTGATGTAGATAATTCAGAGAATAGGTGAACTTGCTTTTCAAGGATATCTGCTGCTAGAGAGATAACTTCTTTTGGTGTATAAGTACCTGTTGTTGTTACTGAAATTGTTAATTTCTCATAACTCATATCTCCACCAAGTCTTGCAGATTCTACTGTGTAGCTTGCTGTTTCAACTGGAGTATAGATTGAGTCAATTGAAATGTATGATGCATCTTGTGAATATGCATTTTCTGCAGCTTTCTTATGTTCAGCAGCAGAAACATAACCTCTTCCCATACCAATATAAATTGTTAATTCAAGGTTAGCACCTTCATCAAGAGTGCAAATATATAAATCTGGATTCAAAATTTCGATTTCACTACCATGTGTAATATCTGCAGCTGTAACAACGCCTGCTGTATGCTTATTAATTTCACATTGTGTTGTGAAGTTAATATCATCTGTGTAAGCTTTAACTGCTAAGCTCTTGATATTAAGAATGATATCTGTAACATCTTCTTTTACGCCATCAATGTGAGCAAATTCATGTGTAGCGCCAGCGATCTTAATACCTACTGCAGCAGCTCCTGGTAGAGTGCTTAGTAAGATTCTTCTCATGCTGTTGCCTAATGTTGTACCGAATCCTCTTTCTAGTGGTTCGATTACGAAATTCATTGATTTAGAATTTGATGCATCTTCGATACATTGAATGCTTGGCGTTTGAATCTTTATCATATGTTTTACCTCCTAATTTTTTAAAACTAATAAATATTGTTTATTTAATTAGTCTTACTTAGAGTACAACTCAACTATTAAGTGTTCCTCGATTGGTTGTGTAATGTCTTCTCTTGCTGGTAATTCAACAACCTTACCTGTTAACTTAGAATTATCAAATTCTACCCACTTTGGCATGATTGGTGATTTAGCTTCCTTAAGTGCCTTAAAGAAAGCGTTGTCAGCCTTAGATTCCTTAACAGCGATAACATCACCCTTATTTACTAAATAAGAAGGAATATTTACACTCTTACCATTTACTGTAATTGCTGCGTGAGATACTAGTTGTCTAGCTTGGCTTCTAGAAGAAGCAATACCCATTCTGAAAACAACGTTATCTAATCTTCTTTCTAGAAGGATAAGCATGTTTTCACCTGTGATACCACGCATATTTTCAGCTTTCGCGAAACATCCTCTGAATTGCTTTTCACATAATCCATAGATTCTCTTTGTCTTTTGCTTTTCTCTTAATTGTACAGAATATTCTGAAGCCTTCTTTCTTGTAGCTCCATGTACACCTGGAGGTGTAGAACGTTTGTCAAAAGAGCATTTTCCAGAAGTACATCTTTCGCCCTTTAAGAATAATTTTTCACCTTCACGTCTGCATAAACGACATGCTGGTCCTGTCTCTTTAGCCATTCTTTTTACCTCCTATTATAGTCTTCTGCGTTTTGGTGGACGACATCCGTTGTGAGGAATTGGAGAAACATCTTTAATTAATGTAACTTCCATACCTACTATTTGAAGTGCACGAATAGCGCTTTCTCTTCC
>JAEEWC010000062.1 GCA_016287155.1 Clostridia bacterium
GGAAACAAAATATGTTGGTTACGATTGCTATGGCCACATTGGTGTAGCTAATGGTAAGTTCAATGGTATTTCAAAGATTGTTCCAAATGCTGAAGGTTCAAATGCAAATCAAGCATTCCCAAATTATATAGTTGGGGAAAATCCAAACCTAAAAGATTTGGCATTGCCATTTAGTGAATTCTGTAAGATTAATGGTGTAGAAGAAGTTCAAAGAATTTGGATTGGACCATACACATCATTTGGTTATGGATACTTTGATGAAATCCCAGCTGCTTATGTTATGAAATATCTTGATACAACAACAGCTGCTGAATTCGTTCAATTAAAACTATGGACATGGCAAGATGGCACACAACAAATCTATGAACATGTTAATAAGAGATTAAAACACCCAGCCATTCTAAATACTGAAGTAGTAAAAGTAGATAGAGCAGATGGAAAGGTTAACGTTACTATAAAGAAAGATGGTAAAGAATCTACAGAAACATTTGATAAGTTAATCGTAACAACTCCACTTGATTGGTTTGCAAATTATGCAGATGCTACAAAGGAAGAGAAAGACTTATTCTCTAAGATTATTCATGAAAAGTATGTAGACTTCATTGCTAGATTCGAAGAAGGTCAAGGACCAGTTATCTCTGGATACCTATTTGAAAATATGGAACCAGAAAGATTAGGACACGCAATGGTTTACTATCATAGATGGGAAGACATCGGCAATAACTGTCCATGTACAGTATATGCATTAAGAAACCACACAGGTGATAAAGATGTTCCATATGAGAAGACTCTTGAGATGATGAAGGACGATTTAAACAAAGTATTGAAGTTCCCAATTAAGGAAGTTTTATATGCTCAAGAAAGTTATTATTGTCCACACGTTGCTCCAAAAGATTATGCAGAAGGCTGGTATGACAAGCTAGAAGCTATCCAAGGAACAAAGAATACATTCTATGCAGGTGAAATTATTTCATTTGGTGATATGGAAGATACTTGTGCAGCATCTAAAGATATTGTAGGAAGATTCTTCTAATACAAATAATAAAGCATCTTAAAGGCGTACTTCGAAAGAGGTACGCCAATTTTTTTGCAATTTTAGTTGATAAATTTATTAATATGTAATAATATGAATATGAAATAAATTTCACATTTTCAAAATGGGATTAGAAAGGAGTGAATAAAAAATGGGAGTAGAGGAAGAAAAAAAGTTTATTGTATTAAAAAACATTATCAAAACGTTTGGGCAAGGAGATTCAAAAACTATAGCAGTTAACGATATCTCTTTTGCTATCGACAAGGGTGAAGTAGTTGTTCTATTAGGGCCATCTGGTTCAGGAAAGACAACACTTCTAAACATCATTGGTGGTATTGAAATTGCAAACTCAGGAAATATTAAAGTTGCAGATCACCAAGTAAACAATATGACAGATAGAAATGCTGTTGATTATAGAAGAGAGCATTTGGGATATATTTTCCAAAGCTATAACTTGATTCCAAATTTAACAGTAGAAGAGAACATTGAGATTGGTGCATATCTTGCAAAGAATCCACTTGATGTTAAAGAGTTATTAAAAGATTTAGGATTAGAAAAACAAGCAAATAAATTACCAATGTATTTATCTGGTGGACAACAACAAAGAACGGCTATTGGTCGTGCTGTTGCTAAGAATCCAGATTTATTGTTGTGCGATGAGCCAACCGGCGCTTTGGATTCACAAACATCTAAAGAGATATTGATGCTATTAGAAAAGATTAATAAGAAATATGGAACAACCATTTTGATGGTAACCCATAATGAATTAATTTCGCAAATGGCATCAAGAATCATAAGAATGAAAGATGGTCAAATAATTGAAGATAAAGCAAATGAAAACATCGTATCAGCAGAGGCATTGGAACTATGAGAAATCCATTATACAAAAGAATTAAAAGAGAATTTAAATCAGATATCGGTAAATATATTGTTATATTTTTGTTTATAACAATTATGGTCGCTCTATGTTCTGGATACATTGTAGGCAATGAATCAATGTCAAAGAGTTTCTATGAAAGACAAGAAGCTTTGATGGTTGAAGATGGCCACTTTGAATCTATGACTCCATTTAGTGACAATTTATTAAATGCAGCACAAAAAGGCTACGACTTAAAAATATACAATCTATTCTATAAGACATTAGATCATGAAGGACATAATATTAGAACTTATGCCATTGAAGATAGAAAGGGCATCATTAATGATTATGAAGTAATGAGTGGGGTTGAACCATCAGCTTTAGATGAGATTGCTCTAGATAGAACTTATTGTGATGCAAACAATATTAAAATAGGCGATTTATATGAAACAAATGAAGGAACTTTCAAGGTTGTTGGAATAGTTGCTTTATCTGACTATTCTGCATTGTTTGAAGATAATGCAGATTCTATGATGAATGTTAAGAGTTTCTCAATAGCACTTGTAAGAAAATCAGCATTTGATAATATGGCTACAAGGCCTAACTACAACTATTCATACAAATTCAATTCAAAATTGAGTGATGAAGAAGCTGTAGAAAAGGGCGAGAAGTTGATGACTTATTTATACCTAGGCGGAGGCAAGTCATTAACATCATTTATTCCATATCAACAAAACCAAGCAATTCAATTCGCAATCGAAGACGTTGAAAACGACTTAGTATTTTTGGAGATATTCTTCTATTTGATTATGATTGGACTTGCTTTCGTATTTGCGATTACAACTAAAAACAAAATTGAGCAAGAAGCAAAGACAATTGGCACGCTAAAAGCCATGGGTTATACAAGATGGAATTTGATTGGCCATTATTTGCTATTGCCATCAATAGTAACAATCGTTGGCGCTATAGTAGGAAACATTTGGGGCTATACAGGCTTTAAAGATTTCACGACCTCTTTGTACTATAGATCATACTCTTTTGGTACATTCGAAACCTACTTTAGTGTAAAGGCATTTATCTTAACAACGCTAATCCCATTAGCCTTAGTTATATTTATTAGCTTTATTATCCTAGTTGTTAATTTAAATGCCCCAACGAAAGTGTTTTTGCAAGGTAAGACAAAGACGAAGAGAAAATCTACTCGTCGTCCATTGCCTGCAAAGCTTGGTATGATAAACAAAATGCAATATAGAGTGATTGCTGCAAACAAGGGAACATACATTGCTATGTTTATAGGGCTAATGTTTGCAAATCTAATATTGGTATTTGGATTATGCTTAACTCCAATGCTAGAGAACTTCAAAGCAGAGATTATGGACTCTCAAGTAGCACCATATGAATATGTGTTAAAAGAAAATGTTGAAGTTACAAATGAAAACGCAGAAAAGATAAAAGTAACATCATTATATGTTGAAGAAGATACCGTTCAAGTAATTGGCGTTGAGAAGTTTGGAGAGAATTCAAAGTTCTTAAGCGATGTTGAATTAAAGAAGGGAGAAGTTGTTATCTCTAAAGATTTATACGCGAAGTTCGATATCAAGAAAGGAGATACATTCAAAGCTAAAGAAGAATACTCAGATAAGGTATATTCATTTAAAGTATCTCAATTAAAGAATCAAGCTGGTGCATTCTACATCTATATGGATATGGATACATTCAAGGAATTTTTCAAGGACTCTCAGAGTCTAAATGGATATTTATCATCAGAGGTATTAGAAGAGATTCCAGAGGATAGTATTTATACTCTAATTACCATCAAGGATTTACAAGCTGCATCAGACCAAATGTCACTTTCTATGGGAGATGTATTCACTTTATTCGATGCTTTTGCAATTATCTTGTTCCTTCTAATCATATATTTATTAGCAAAAATTGTTGTTGAAAAGAGCTCGACATCTATTGCTATGATGAAGATTCTTGGCTTCAATCCATTAGAGATTACAAGAGCATATAACTTATCTACAGGAATTGTAGTTGTGCTTTCAGAATTGATTGCTATACCAACAAGTGCGTTATTGCTTAGCGTGCTATGGAAAGCCATTATGAAAGTAAGAATGAAAGGTTGGATTACGTTCTACATTGCACCATGGATTTATTTCGCAATGTTCGGAATAGCAATAGCAGCATTTTTAGTTGTATTTGTGATCGAATATCTAAAGATGAGAAAGATACCATTATCTCTTGCACTAAAGAGAGAATAGGAGGGGCTATGTTCTTTAAGAAAAAAGGAAATGAAATTATATATACAGTAACAGTAAATGGGATGATGTGCGGAATGTGTGAAGCACATGTGAATGATATTATTCGAAAGAACTTTGATGTAAAGAAAGTTAAGTCATCCCATACAAAAAATCAAACAGTAATTGTATCTTCAGAAGAGTTAAATGAAGATGCAATAAAGCAATCTATAAGATCAATGGGCTACGAGGTGAAAGATATACAAAAAGAGGTGAGATAATATGCCAGATTATGCTTATGCCATATTGGGTTTATCAATAATATTCATTTGTACAACGATTGGCGCTTTTATAGTCTTTTTCATCAAAAAAGAAATATCTCCAAATTGGAATAAGATATTCATTGGTTTTGCTGCTGGGGTTATGTTATCTGCATCATTCTTCTCGCTAATAAAACCAGCGCTTGAAACAAAGACGGACTATATGCCAAGTTGGGTAATAGTTGAAATAGCATTAGTGCTTGGAGCTGCATTCTTGTGGCTCATAGATAAAATCGTTCCTCACTTCCATGCAATCGAAAATAAAGAAGAGGGAATTAAGAATTCTGGATTATCAAAAAACACTAAAATGTTTTTGGCTGTAACAATCCATAATATTCCAGAAGGTTTATCAGTTGGAATCGCTCTAGGCGTAGCACTTGCTAATCCTGGAGACCATTCATTGTTGATGGGAGCATTATTGCTAGCAATAGGTATCGGAATACAAAACATCCCTGAAGGTGCAGTGGTAGCTTTACCAATTAAAGGAGAAACTGGGGACTCTAAAAAAGCATTCTTATTTGGGCTGTTCTCTGGTGCGATAGAACCAATTGCCGGAGTTATAGGATTATTCTTAGCAATGCAAATACAAGCTCTAATGCCATGGGCGTTAGCGTTTGCAGCAGGATGTATGATTTATGTCGTAGGTGAAGAGATGATCCCAGAGATGAAAGCGGGAGAACATAATAATTATGGCGTATGGGCGTTCGTTGCGGGCTTTGCCGTAATGATGGCGCTTGATTGCATATAAGACTTCCAAACACTATAGAAAAACCGGCAGCGAAAACTGCCGATTTTTCTTTGTAAAACAAGATTTTTAAAAAATGTGAAAAAAGTTTCATATTTTTGTTGCAAAGTTTCAATAACAGTGTTATTATAATTTTGGAATAGGAGATAAACTATGTTGGAAGATGATATCAAAACAAATATTTTAATAGCCGCTAAAGAAGAATTTATGTTAAACGGTTTTAATGGAGCATCAATTAGAAACATTGCTCAAAAAGCCAATTTAACAACAGGGGCTATCTATAATAGGTTTATAGGAAAAGACGAATTGTTTGAAGCACTAGTAGGCAAGCGCGCAAAAGAACTACTAGATTGCTTTAATTTCTCGCAAGACGAGTTTATGAGGTTAGATCCTAAAGAACAAGAAGAAATAATGTATTCATATACAGAAGGTAAAGTAACTAAGATGATAGACATTATTTATTCTGATTTAGAAATCTTTGACATTATTATCAATAAAAGCGTGGGTTCAAGATATGAATTCTATATCGATAACATGGTAGATAGAGAAGTTGAATGTACGCTTGCTTTTATGGAGGTTTTAAAGAAGATGGGGCATAAGGTATCTGCTGTAGATATTACTTTGGTCCATATGATATGTTCTGCAATGTTTAACTTATTCTTTGAGCCTATACGACATAAGATGAAAAAGGAAGATGCTATTAAGTACGTCAATGAAGCTTTTAAATTTTTTAATGCCGGTTGGGATGCAATATTTAATTAATTAGAAAAAAAATCGTGCGTAAGCACAATCTATAGAGGTGAAAAATGAAAAAGAAAAGGAGTTCGCTATCCGTCTTATTGGGTTATGCCGGCAAACATAAGTATTTCACTTATGCATCGCTAGTATTGTCTACTATAAGCGGGGTAATAGCATTGTTTCCTTACGTCTTCATTTGGAAGATTGTTAAGGAACTGATTGAAGTTGCACCAAACTTCGAGAATGCTACACACATTATCTCGAATGGTTGGATTGCAGTTGGCTTTGCACTTGGATATATTTTGTTGTATCTATGTGCATTGATGTGTTCGCATGTAGGAGCATTTAGAATCGATAGAAACATGCGAGAAAAATTGATGGGTCATATCTCTAAGATGCCAATTGGTGAAATTAGCGATTTTGGAACAGGTAAGTTGCGTCAAATCACCCTTGATACAACAAGCATTCCAGAAAACTATTTAGCTCACCAACTTCCAGATATGGCACAAACTTATGTAACTCCACTTGCTATGATAGCTATGCTATTCATATTCGATTGGAGATTAGGTCTTGTATCTTTAGTTCCAGTAATTATTGGTTTTGCAATAATGTTCTCAATGGTTGGACCATCTTTAAAGGTTGAGATGAAGAAGTATCAAGACTCACTTGCAGATATGAGTAATGAAGCTGTTGAATATGTTCGTGGTATTCCAGTTGTTAAGACATTTAATCAATCTGTATTCTCTTTTAAGCGTTTTGCAGACTCAATTAGCAATTATGCAAAATACTGTTATGGCTATACTCAAAAGACAAGAAAGCATATGGCTTTACTAATTACAGCAATCAATGTCGTTGTATGTTTCTTAGTAGCATTCACATTAATTATGTCTGGCTATAAGATGGTAGATGATATATTCATTGTTAATTTGATGTTCTATATTATCTTTACTCCAATTATTGCTACATGTTTCACAAAGGTATTGTTTATGTCAGAAAATACAATGCTTGTTGATGATGCTTTAGAGAGAGTAAATTCAGTTCTTGAAATTGAACCATTAAAAGAACCAGAAAATCCAAAAGAACCAAATGGTTTTGATCTTGAATTTAATAATGTAGTATTCAACTACAAGAATTCAAAAATTAATGCTATAGATAATGTAACTTTCAATGTTAAGGAAAATTCTCTTATAGCATTAGTTGGTCCAAGTGGTGGTGGTAAGTCAACAATCGCTAATTTGATTGCTAGATTCTATGACGTAAAAGAAGGCGAAATCAAAATTGGTGGCGTAAACATTAAGGACATGAGCCTAAAGACTCTAAGAAGTACTTTATCTTATGTATTCCAAGACAATAAATTATTTAGAGGCACAATTTTAGATAATGTTAGATTAGCAAAACCTGATGCTACTGAAGAAGAAGTGTTAAAGGCTTTAGAATTGGCTCAATGTAACGATATCTTAGCAAAATTCAAAGATGGTATCCATACAGTTATTGGTACTCAAGGAACATACCTATCTGGCGGGGAAACACAACGTGTATGTATTGCTAGATGTTTCTTAAGAGATTCAAAGATATTGTTATTGGATGAAGCAACAGCATTTGCTGATCCTGAAAACGAAAGATTAGTTCAATTAGCATTTGCAAACTTGGCTAAGAACAAGAGCGTTATTATGATTGCTCATAGATTATCTACAGTAAAGAATGCAGATAGAATCTTAGTAATAAAAGAAGGAAAGATTGCAGAACAAGGTTCACATGATGAGCTTATGGCAAATAAGAATGTATATGCAAAGATGTGGAATGACTATCAAGAAGCAATCACTTGGAAGGTAGGGAGGTAATCGATATGGTTAATTATTTAATGAAAAGATTCGCTCTATCTCAAAAGGGCGCGAAGGACTTCATCAAAGCTGTTATATGGGCAACTGTTGCTGATATAGCATTGATGATGCCAATTTCAATAGCATACTTTGTGGTTTCAGATTTACTTGGAGATGGAATTACAACAACAGGATATTGGGTATATAGTATTACAACAGCACTTGCATTAGTCGTAATCTATATTCTAAATTTAATGCAATATGATGCCGAATTTGGGGCAACATATAGAGAATCAGAAAGACGTAGAATATCACTTGCTGAAAGATTGAGAAAATTACCTTTAGCATACTTTGGCAAAAAGGATGTGGGAGATTTAACAAAAGTAGTACTTAGCGATACAACTTTGCTTGAACAAAACTTCTCACACATTATGCCTCAATTCTATGGCTCAATTATCTCAACAACTTTAGTTATCATTTCTTTATTTGGATTTGATTGGAGAATGACACTTGCAAGTATTTGGGTATTCCCAGTGGCTATGACAATTGTATTTACTTCAAGAAAATTACAAGATAAGGTTAATAAGCCAAAGTTAGCTGCTTCAGTTGAATGTGAATCAAATATTCATGAATATATTGAGACAATCAAAGACTTCAAAGCAAACGCAGCTGAAGAAAGAATGCTTGCTCCAATTATGAAGAGTATCAAGAAGCGTGAAAAAGCAGGTCTTATTTCCGAAATTGGTGTTGCTGCATTCGTAATTACAGCACAAATGATTCTAAAGATTGGTATTGCTACAACAGCATTAGTTGGTGGATATTTAATCGCAAATGGTAAATTATCTCTTCCAGTATTCTTTATGTATCTAATCGTTGTATCTCGTATCTATGAGCCAATGAGTGGTGCATTAGTTAACTTGGCAGCAATCATTGATCAAGAATTAACAATAGATAGAACAAGAGCTATTCAAGAATATCCAATCCAAACAGGAGATACTGATGTTAAGGTTAACAACTATGATATTGAATTTAAAGATGTTAAGTTTGCATATAATGAAAACGAAGGCGTATTAAATGGTGTATCACTTGTTGCTAAGCAAGGCGAAGTAACAGCGTTAGTTGGCCCAAGCGGTGGTGGTAAATCTACGATTGGTAAATTGGCTGCAAGATTCTATGATGCAAATAGTGGAGAAATTACACTTGGCGGAAAGGACATTGCAAAGATTGATCCAGAAGAATTACTAAAGAATTATTCAATCGTATTCCAAGATGTTGTATTGTTCAATAACACAATTAAAGAAAATATTAGAATCGGTAAGAGCGATGCAACAGATGAAGAAGTAATCTGGGCTGCTAAGGAAGCTAGATGTGATGAGTTTATATCAAGATTGCCATATGGTCTAGATACAGTAATTGGCGAGAATGGTGCATATCTATCTGGTGGTGAAAGACAAAGAATATCTATTGCTAGAGCACTTTTAAAGAACGCACCAATAATCTTGCTAGACGAAGCAACAGCCTCACTAGACGCTGAAAACGAGACGGAGATACAACAAGCCATCTCTAAGCTAACAAAGGATAAGACGGTCGTTATTATCGCTCACAGAATGAGAACTGTAGAAAATGCGGACAAGATAGTTTATATAGCTAACGGAAAGATAGTAGAACAAGGGGCTCCATCTGAATTATTAAAAAACAAGAATTCAAACTTTACAAAGATGGTAGAAACTCAAAAACTATCTGCAGATTGGAAGATATAGATCGTTTCCAGAATATATAAACCGTTTCAACAAATAAAGTCGGGAGATAAAACTCTCGACCTTATTTATTTTATTAGGTATATAATTTTCTGCAACGAAAAGGGAATAAAAAAAAGAGCTGCTAGGTATTAAACTTAACAGCTCTTTTTGGTGCCCCATCCGGGAGTCGAACCCGGGACAACATGATTAAAAGTCATGTGCTCTACCAACTGAGCTAATGGAACAAATTGTGTTTGGAGCGGGAGACGAGATTCGGACTCGCGACATTCGCCTTGGCAAGGCGACGCTCTACCACTGAGCCACTCCCGCAAAAAAAATGGTGCGGATGAAGAGACTCGAACTCCCATGTCGAAGACACTAGATCCTAAGTCTA
>JAEEWC010000063.1 GCA_016287155.1 Clostridia bacterium
CGTCATAATCGCTTAAATAATCTCCTTTAAAGTTTCTATTTGAAAATATATAATCGAACCATTCTTTGTCTCTTTTAAAGCGTTTAATCTTAAGATTAGTCTCATCTAATTTATAAGAATTGAAATATGTGCTTTCTGTTTTTCGTTTCTTTGCCCACTTTTCAGAAAAGTCTTTATCTGATGAAGTGTAGAAGCCTTGACCAAAGTCTGCGTTTGATCTACCAATCTTAATATCTGGATTTATTATCTCTGAAAAACCTACATGATATAAAAGCATAATTACTCCTAATAAATTAATTATACCAAATTTTGGTATATAATAGGTGTATGGACAAAATACTAGAAACGAAACGATTAATATTAAGACCTTGGAAAGAAGAGGATGCCGAAGATTTATTTAAATATGCATCTCATCCTGATGTAGGACCTATTGCAGGCTGGCCTGTACATAAATCTGTTGAAGACAGTTTGTTTGTTATACAAAATGTATTCAATAAGCCATATACTTATGCAGTTGTTTTAAAAGAAACGAATTGTCCTGCTGGAAGCATTGGCTTAATGATTGGGCAAGATAGCAACATTAAACTTCCAGATAATGAAGGCGAGATTGGCTATTGGATAGGTGTTCCATATTGGGGACAAGGATTAATCCCAGAAGCAACAAAAGAACTTATAAGATTTGCATTTGAAGAATTAAAGCTTCAAAAGCTTTGGTGTGGATATTTCGTTGGTAATGATAAATCTAAGCGCGTTGCCGAAAAGTGTGGCTTTAAATATGTTGAAACAAAGCGTGATGTTCCATGTGCTATTCAAGGGTTATTGAGAGATGAACATATAACTTCGTTATCATATGCGGAGTGGAGTGCTATTAAATAGGATATTTAATTTTCGCTTCAATAGTGCTAATATATAGACGTTGAGGTGTTTAAAATGTTTAATAAGTCAGATATATCAAGAAATGAATTTCAATTATTTGGTTCACAAGCAAAACAAGGATACGATTGGTGGTGGCATTCTTTTACTGCCATAAATAAAAAGACAGGGAAAGAAAAGCCTTTCTATATCGAATTTTTCTTCTGTAATCCAGCGCTAGCAAAAGATGAACCTGTTTATGGTCAATTAAAAGAGAATAAAGAAAAGGGCATTAAGCCATCATATTTAATGGTTAATGTTGGTTCTTGGGGTAAAGATAAAAAGCAATTACATCGCTTCTTTGCATATAAAGATGTAGAGTTACAAGGCAAGAAACCATTCTCTGTTAAAGCAGCGGATTGCTATCTAGACGAAGTATCAACAAAAGGTTCAGTAAAAGTTACAAAAGAAGATTCAATTAATCATCCGGAATATATGTCAGATGCAGGAGAGATTTCTTGGGATCTAAAGATTGAAAAGAATGTTGCTTTTAATGTTGGATATGGTGCATCTAAATTATTTAGACAAATGCAGCTATTTGAAATGTTCTGGCACGCTGAAGGTATGAAGTCATACTACGAAGGAACTATCATACAAGATGGCGAAGAATACATCGTATCTAAAGACACATCTTATGGCTATGCAGATAAGAACTGGGGAAAAGATTTCACATCTCCTTGGGTTTGGCTATCTTCAAACAATTTAGTTTCGAAAATTACTGGCAAAAAGCTTGAAAACTCTGTATTTGATGTAGGCGGTGGCAGACCAAAGATTGGACCGATTGCTTTAAATAGAAAACTACTATCAGCATTCTTCTATGAAGGAAAGTGCTATGAATTTAATTTCTCAAAATTCTGGACATTTACTCGAACAAAGTTCGAAGGGAAGGAGAGCGAAGATAAAATCATATGGCATGTAGAACAAAAGACTGTATTTAACAAAGTCATCGTAGATATTGAATGCAAAAAGGAAGATATGCTTTTAATTAACTACGAAGCGCCTAATGGTCTAAAGCGTCATAATAGATTATGGAATGGAGGAAACGGTGAAGGCGTTGTTAAGTTATTCCATATGGGAAAACTTGTAGATGAATTCGAATGTAAAAATGTAGGCTGCGAATACGGAGAATTTACAGAATAAGCATCTTAAAA
>JAEEWC010000064.1 GCA_016287155.1 Clostridia bacterium
ATGATTAGTTTTAACAATTCTCTTATCCATAATAACCGAACTCCTTGATTAGTATTATAAACAAAACCGAACAAAATGTACAGTAATTTAATAAAAATACAGAACAAAAACGGCAAATCTATTCTATTTTTATATAAAAAAGATTATAATAGCAATAGTTACTAAGCATTATGACAGAGCAAAGAAAGAGACAAAAGAGAAATATTATAATTTTGAGTTCTATGGGAGTAGGAGTAATACTCTTATTTTTTATTTCACTTTTTGTTGGCTCTTCATCAATGAAATTTAAAGATGCTTTCTATGCCTTATTCGGACAAGGCCAAAACAATTACATCATAATAATGCAAAAGATTAGACTTCCAAGAATTATAGCTGCAGTGTTTGTTGGAGCAGGGCTTGCTATTGCGGGTCTTATCATGCAAACATCTTTATCTAATGAAATGGCATCTCCATCAACACTAGGAGTCTCTAATGCAGCAACATTCGGCGCCAATGTTTCAATAATAGTATTATCAGGTGGTTTTTTAGTAACTGGGAATAATGCTGCAAACATTATGGCATCATCAAATGTTTATGCGACTTCAATTATAGCTTTTATATTTGCATTTGGATCAGTATTGATTACATTAGGTCTATCAAAATTAAGAGCCATGAATAAATCTACTTTAATCCTTGCGGGTATAGCAATGGGAACTATGTGGACAGCATTAACATCTTTATTACAATTCTATGCTACCGACGTAGCTCTTGGTGCTGCTGTTATTTGGTCATTTGGCGATTTGGCTAGAGCTTCTTACAAGATAGATTTAATTATAGCTATAGTTGTTGTATTGTCATCTGTAGCATTTGGCATCTTTTCAAATAAGTACAATGCTATGTTATCTGGCGATGATATGGCAAAAAGTGTAGGCGTAAAAACAGAGAGTTTTAGATTCATTTCTTTATTGGTATCATCACTAATTACTGCGATATGTATTGCGAATTTAGGTATTATAGGCTTTGTTGGAATAGTATGTCCTCATATTGCTAAGAGAATTTTTGGACATGATCATAAGTTAACTATCCCAGGTTCTATTCTAATTGGAGCAATCTTATTATTATTGTCTGATACACTTGCAAGAACTGTTGGAAATGGAACAGCAATTCCAGTTGGTATTGTTACATCTTTAATTGGTGCTCCATTCTTCTTATACATAATATTCAGAAGAAAGAGAGGTGGCGAGAATGCTTAGAGTTGAGAATCTTTCATTTGGATATACTAAAACAACTCCTATTCTAAAGAGCGCATCTTTGACTTTAGATAAAGGTCAGGTGGGAATAGTTCTTGGCCCAAACGGTGCAGGCAAATCTACATTGTTCAAAAACATACTAGGTCTAGTAAAACCAACAGGCGGTATTATTGAGATAGATGGAAATGATATGATTAACATTTCCCCAAGAGAAAGAGCAAAGCACATTGCATATGTACCTCAAAGTGTAGAGATGCCAATGCTTAGTGTATATGAAACAATCTTGGCCGCAAGAATTCCGTATTACACTTTTGCTCCAACAAAGAGAGATAGAGAAATTGTATTTAACGTTATAAGAGAATTTGGACTTGAACATTATATGAATACGATGGCTACAAATTTATCTGGTGGTGAAAAGCAAATCGTAGCTATAGCTCGTGCTATGGCTCAAGAACCAAAAGTCCTAATATTTGATGAACCAACAAGTAATCTAGATATTTCACGTGAGTTATTGTTACAAGAGAGAGTTACAAAGATTGCGAAGAATAAAGATGTAACAATCTTGATGGCAGTACATGATTTGAATCTTGCATACGATATGGGAGATAAGTTCTTCTTCGTTAAAGAAGGCGAAATAGTTGCCCAAGGTGGCAAGGAAGTATTTACAGAAGAAAACATCTTAAAGGTATTTAATAGAGAATGCCAAATTAAGGAAATAGATAATCAAATATATATTAAATATGTAAGGAGATAAATATGAAAAAGTTAAGTTATTTAATTATAGCAATAGTAGTTGTTTGCTTAATTAGCGTATGCTTCATTGGCTGTGCTGAAAAAGCGGATGGAACTGTAGTTGTAACGGATATGATGAACAGAGAAGTATCTGTTACTCCAGGAAGTTATAGTAGAGTATTATGCTTAGGCGCTGGCGCATTAAGATTGTATTCTTACGTTGGAGATGTTTCATTGTTATGTGGTGTGGAAGCTATTGATAATACAACAGCAGAGAATAGACCAGTTATGTTTGATGGGGTTTCAAGACCATATCAAATGGCATTTGCTGATACATTTAACACACTACCTATTTGTGGAATTGGTGGTCCTAATGATCAAAAACCAAACTATGATAAGATTCTTGACTGCAATCCAGATATCATCATTACTCAATATTCAGATAAGGATGTTGTTAATAAAATGCAATCAACTCTAAATATACCAGTAGTTGCTGTAGCAATTTCTGATGCCGATGTATTTGGGCAAAAATTCCAAGAATCCTTACTATTATTAGGAAAGATTTTTAATAAGAGTGAAAGAGCTACAGAATTAAATACATTTGTTGATTCTCAATTATCTTTAATTGAAACGAAAGTAAATAGTATTGATGTTGCTTCTCAAAAGAAAGTATACATTTGTGGACTAGGTAACTGGGGAACAACAAATGAACTTATGACAGCTCAAAACTATGGACTATTCAATGTAGCTAAAATTAACAATGTTGTAACAGGTTTAACAAAAGATGGTATTCAAGGAATAGAAGCTGAAAAGTTTATGGATTTAGCTCCAAATATGGATGCTATTATTCTAGATGCTGCTGCCGTTAAGAATATCAAAGGTAAAGCAGAAAATATTGCAAGATTACAAGCAACAAAGGCATGGCAAGATGGCGAAGTATATCTAGAAATGGCATACAATGCTTATTATACTAACATTGAAATCGCTTTAATTAACACATGGTTCGCTGCAAAGAGCGTATATCTAGATTTATTTACAGATATTGATATCGAAGCTAAGACAACAGAAATTACAACAGCATTCTTAGGTAAAGATCTAAATGCTGCAATTAAGGCAAAGCCACAAAGTTTTGGTGGATACCAAAAGATTAACACAGCAACATTCTTCGCATAATGAATAATATTAGAGAATTTTTTGATAGTATAGCCGATCAATGGCACAATGATTTATCAGATATTAAAAAGATTGAATCTTTAATAGATTTGGTCGGCATTAAAGTTGGAGATGATGTCCTTGACGTTGGATGCGGCAAGGGCGTTATTACGCCAATATTGAATCAAAAATCTCAAAAGAAAGTAATCGCTATGGATTTATCAAAAAATATGATTGAAGGGGCTATAGAATGCCATAGCGATAATAAGGACCTACAGTTCATATGTGGGGACTTTTTAGAATCAGGATATAACAACATGTTC
>JAEEWC010000065.1 GCA_016287155.1 Clostridia bacterium
GTTTTCTGGATTAACTAATTCTTTTGGATCAAAAGCAGTTTTTCCTGTTAAGATATCTGCGATTCCAGCGAATTCTTTATCTAATCTTCCAGGTAGGATGAATAGACCCATAACTTCGATTAAACCAATACCTTCTTTTTTAATATTATGAAGATGTGGTGCAGCATGGAAGATACCATCTGGGAATTCTTTTGATGTTCTATTATTTCTTAGAATCATATCTAAGATGTATTTATTTCCTTCCTTTCTAGCGATAGGAGTAATAGCGTTATGTGGTTCATCTTCTTTAGCGATAATACCAACTGATTCATCAGAATAATTGAACCAATTATCTAATACTTCTTGAGCTTGTTTAATGATGTTTTCTTTATTCTCAGATTCCAATCTTACAACAGAGTTGTACCAATTGATTGTATAGATTTGAACATCCTTATATTTTAGGTTCTCATATCTATGTTTATTTTCAGCGCTAAACATAGGTAAAACCTTAGCACCACCTTGGTAGTGGTCATGAGATAGAATCGAACCACCAACGATTGGAAGTGAAGCATTTGAACCTAAGAAGTAGTGTGGGAATAAATCTACGAAATCTACTAATCTTTTGATAGTATCAATAGTAACATTCATAGGTCTATGTTCATTGCATAGAGCGATTAAGTGTTCTTCAAAATATTGATATGGGCTATATTGGAATGACCAAGCTTCTCCATTTAGTGTAATTGGAATAGTTCTTAGAGTTTGTCTAGCTGGATGAGAAATATGACCAGCATAGCCAACATTTTCTAAGCATAGAAGACAAGCAGGGTATCCTGACTTTGGTCTAGATTTTTCAAGAGCAATTTGCTTTGGATCTTTTTCTGGCTTAGATAGATTGATTGTTATATCAATATTTCCTAATTTACCATCGTGAGACCACTTAATATTCTTTTGAATATCCTTAACTCTAATGTAGTTAGATGCTTTAGATGTAGCAAAGAACCAATCTGTTGCATCTTTGATTGTGTTGTTTGCTGCAATAGCGTCAAACTTTTCAATTGTTGCTGATGGAGTTAAAGAAACAATGCCCATAATCTTTGTTTCGAAATGGATTCTCATATTATCTTCAATCATTTTGTTCTCAACGGCATATTGAACAATCTTATCAATAACTTCTTCTTGGAAGTTATCTGGATATGATGTAGCCTTTTCTGCAGGAGAGTCTAGATGGAACAAGTCTAACAATTGATTAACTGTGTAATTGTAATCAGCATCTTTTAATGCCATGTTTTTTTGAGCGTACAAAACTAACTCTTGTAGCTTTTGTTTTAGTTCTTGTTGTGAAATCATGCAAAACCTCGAAAAATTGATTTGATAATATAATTATAACGAGTTGAGGGGTTAAAAGCAACGCCATTACTATATTATTGCGCGCACGCCTTGTTTGTGATAAAATCTTAACTACGATATAAGGAGCATCTTATGGATATAAATGTACAATCTTTATTAAATAATAAAAACTTCATTTCTTCATCAGATTTTTTATATGGAAAAGGTAAGTGTGACTACCAAGCAAAAAGATATGCAAATCTTTATGAAATCCATAAAAAGGCATATGGCGATGGTGGGGTTTTCTTCTCATCTCCAGGAAGAATAGAGGTATGTGGTAACCATACAGATCACAATAATGGTAAGGTATTGTGTGCTTCAATATCTGTAGATACATTAGCTTGCGTTACAAAGCAAGAAGGTAGAATTACTATCGCTTCAATTGGATATCCAGTTGTAGATGTAGATATTAATGACCTAAAAGTTAACAAGGCTGAGTTCGGTAAGAGTGAAGGCTTAGTTAGAGGTGTTGTTGCTTATTTTAAGCAAAACGGATATAAAGTTGGTGGCTTTGCTGCATCAACAACATCTGATGTATTTAAAGGTGCTGGCGTTTCTTCATCAGCTTCATTTGAATTATTAGTTGCTGAAATTCTAAACGTTTTATATAACGATGGAAAGATTGATGCAATCACAAAAGCAAAAGCTGCTCACATGGGAGAAAGCGAATATTTTGGAAAGCCATGTGGTCTTTTAGACCAAAGTGCTATTTCAATTGGTAGCGTAAGTTACATTGATTTCAAATCTACTCAAAATCCAAAGGTAGAGCAAATCAAGTGGCCATTTGAAGATTTAGCAATCGTTATTACAAACACAGGTGGCGACCACTGTAATTTAACAGGCGAATATGCTGCAATCCGTCAAGAGATGGAAGCAGTAGCTAAAATATTTAGCAAGAAGACATTAAGAAAATTAAAGGAAGAAGATTTCTATGCTCATATTCCATACCTTCGTGGTAAGGTATCTGATAGAGCTTTAGAAAGAGCAATCCATTTCTATAACGAAAATAAGAGAGTAGATGTTGCTAAAAAAGCACTAGTTAAGGGACAAGAAAAGAAGTTTATCGATATGGTTAACCAATCTGGCGTTAGCTCATTAACAATGCTTCAAAATTGTTTCCCAAACGGCGCTACAGCACAACCAATTCCTCTTGGAATTGCTTTATCTAAACAAATTGATGGCGTAAAAGCAGTTAGAGTTCATGGCGGTGGATTTGCTGGAACAATCATTGCATATATGCCAAAAGATGTAGTTAAAGACTATATTGAAAAGATGGCTCCAGTTTTTGGAGAAGAAAATATATTCCACGTAGAAGTTAGAAATTGTGGAACTTGTAAGGTAGAACTATAATGGACATTTTTAATATTGACCCAGTTGCTTTTTCTATAGGAAACATTGATATTGCATGGTACGGCCTTGTAGTTACATTTGGTATCGTATGTGCATTTTTAATGTTCTTACACATGGGAAAACAACAAGGAATTATCATTGATTTTACGCTAGAAACATTTATTTGGGTTTTAGTATTAGCTGTAATTTTCTGTAGAGCATTCTATGTAATACCAAGAATCGGAACAGAATATACATCATTTATCGATATGATA
>JAEEWC010000066.1 GCA_016287155.1 Clostridia bacterium
ACCAAATCCAAATGGATATAATACTCTATCCTTTTTGAATGTTTCAAAATATCTATAACCAACGTAGATATCTTCTACATAGTTATTGTAATCATTATGACCAAAATCGGCTGCACATGGATAATCGTTATAATCTTTAACAATTGTATCTGCTAAGTGTCCAGATGGAGTAGCTAGACCAGATAATAAATCAGCAACCGAATTACCACTTTCCATACCACCTTGCCATACAATCATAATAGCTTTAATCTTATCTTTGAATTCTTGAACAAAGCTCATATCCATTACGCTACCGATATTTAATAACAATGTGATGTTATCAAATTCTTTAGCAATCGCTGAAATCATAGCATGTTCATCGTCTGTTAAGAAATAACTTCCTTGTTCTAAAACATTTTCTCTATCTTCACCAGATGATCTACCTAAAACAACAATAGCATCGTTTGATGTCTTTCTAGCATTCTTAACGATTTCTTCTGTTAAAGGCATTTCTGGATAAGATCTTGGCCAGTGTGCCCAGAATCCATGGTCTACTTCATTAGCATCTACCCACTTTTTGTAGATGCCTGCTAATTCTTCATTAATAGATAATTCTTTGCAATTCTTTAAACCCTCAATTAGGTTAATAACATATGGCTTTCTAACGTCGCCGCCAGAGCCATAACCTGTTGCGAAATAATCGTATTGAACTCTACCAAACACCGAAATTTGTCTATCTTTTGTATATGGAAGAATTCCTTCATTCTTTAAAAGAACACAGCCTTCTTGCCCAGCTTCTCTAATTAGTTCTGGCATTCCTTCTGTAATCTTTCCCTCAACTATTCCTGCTGCTTCATCTTGTGCTGTTCCGCCTGTTAATTTGGCGATAAGTTTTGTAACTGCGTTAACTACTTTTGCTTTAAAATTCATATTTTAGTCCTCTTATGTAAGATTCTATCATAAATGCGCGCGTAATAAAATAGGCGAGGGACAACCTCGCCTAAATATCTTTATGTTTTTAACTATCTATCTTCTCTGAAGTAATTCAAACCTAACGATGCTGGTGGTTGATTTTCCTTCTTCTTTCTTAGAGAGATGAAGATTAAAACTAGGATAGTTACTAGATATGGTAACATTTGAACAAGGTCTGCTTGTACAACATTGAATTCCATATGGAATACA
The DNA here is from genome assembly GCA_016287155.1 of Clostridia bacterium. Classification (GTDB taxonomy): domain Bacteria; phylum Bacillota; class Clostridia; order Christensenellales; family UBA3700; genus UBA3700. The sequence goes on from JAEEWC010000066.1 coordinate 1,162, forward strand.
TTTGCGTTTGTGTAGAACCAATATAGAAGCGCAAATAGATATGAACCCCAAATAGCATTTAGTGGCTTCCATGTTGAGAAGATAACTAATGCTACTGCTAGCCATCCTAAAGCTTCAATAGAGTTTGCTGTCATCCATCCACCTTGGCAGTAGATTAATACATATGTCAAGCCGCCAAGACCGCTTATACCACCACCGATAATTGTAGCTAAGTATTTATACTTAGTAACGTTAATTCCGGCAGCATCGGCTGTTGCTGGGCTCTCACCGATAGATCTTAGATTTAAACCTACTCTTGTCTTCTTTAAAATGATGAACATAATAACAGCAACAATAATTGCTAGATAAATTAAGAATCCATAAGATAAGAACATCTTACTGAATGGATCTGTAAGTCCGCCTAATTTAGCGATGCTCTTGCAGTAGATTGAAGATGTAGCGCTTGCTCTTGCGAACGTTTCATAACCTGCAGCTTTTACTACGTATTGTCCGCCGAATGAACCAATACCTACGCCTAAATATGTTAATGCTAAACCTGTTACGTTTTGGTTGGCCTTTAGAGTTACTGTAAAGAAGTTATATATTAAACCACCTAAAGCACCTGCAGCGAATGCACAGATTAAAGGAATAAGTAGTAATACAACTGGGTTTGTTGTCTTTTGTTCTAGCAAGAAAGCACTAGCAAAGCCAGCAAAAGCGCCCAAGAATACCATACCTGGAACACCAAGGTTTAAGTGTCCTGATTTTTCAGTTAAGATTTCACCTAGTGCGCCATACATAATAACTGTTCCGAATACTACGGCACTTGTCCACCAAGAAATAAAACTAGTCATGGATACCTACCTCCTTTTCGTCTTTTACAACAGCCTCAACCTCTTCTTCTTTTGGTTGTTCTGGTGCATTCTTCTTAAACAACTTAATAAGAGCTGTCTTTAATTTAGCTAAGTTAACACTAATCCACTTTTGTACAGCTGCAATGCATGCATCGATACCATCTGCAACCTTCTTCCAGAAGCTAAACCACCATGGGATTGCCTTATGAATCTTCTCGCTATTACTATCGAATTTAGCTTGTAGCTTAGAATTGAATACCATTCTATATTGAATGAAGAATTCGCATCCGATTAAGAAGAATAATAGAATACCAACTGTGATATATGCTGTATATTGGTTTAGAGTATTTGAAGCATAGTTAACTACATTTAGAGTACCCTTTGACATAAATGTCATAATGATTGATAGGATTAACATTCCAAATGGGTTAAAGCTTGCTGCCCAAGATACGATAATAGCTGTAAATCCGTAGCTTCCTGATGTTGATGTAGAAATTAAATAGTCTGAACCAGCAACATAGAAGAATCCGCAAAGACCACATAAAGCACCAGATAAGAATACTGTTCTTACAATAATCCAAGTTGTATTCATACCAGCATATTTTGCTGTCTTTAATGATTCACCTACAACAGATACTTCGTAACCGTGTTTTGTATGCTTCATATATAGATACAAAATAACTGTAATAACTAATACGCAAATCATAATAATTCCGTATGTGTTATCTCCAATTGATGGTAAATAACCCAATCTTGTATCTGTGTTAAATTGTGGTAGTGCACTTGCCTTTCCCTTCCAAGCATCGATTGATGCAGCAACTAATTGAATAGCAATGTAGTTCATCATCAAAGTAAATAATGTTTCATTTGCATTTAATTTAACTTTGAAGATAGCTGGGATAGCAGCCCAAATACCACCGGCAACTATAGAGAATATAAATGAGGTTATAATCATTCCTGAATTAGACATTCCCTTGCCGTAGAACATAACGATTGATGTAGCTAAAGCCCCGATTAAAACTTGACCTTGGCCACCGATGTTCCAGAATTTCATTTTAAATGCTGGAGTTAATGCTAAAGAAATTAATAACAATAGCATTACTTCTTTCCAATATTCTTGACGTGTTGTTGAGTTTACAGTTGCACCATCAATTAAGTACTTCCAAATTTCTGAGAAACTCATATCTGCAACACCTTCAAGGAATGCAGTTGCAAAAAGCATAGCGAAGAAAATAGCAACGATTCTTACAAATGATCTATATAAGAATGATGTTGTTCCTCTTCTCTTAATTCTTACGAAGGGTTCTTTTACGATTGCTTGATTATTCATCTTCCTTTACCCCCTCTTCTTTAAATTTATCGATAATTTCTTCACTGTTAAAATCAACAGGCTTATCTTCGATAAAGCTGTCTTTAGCAATACCAAAGTCTTTATCTTTCTTAACTTCTGTTAAGTCTAATGAACCTGTCATCATTAAACCAATTTCTTCTTTTGTTGTCTTATCTGCGTGTACAACGCCCATAACCTTACCATGGCATAGAACCATAATCTTATCGCAAAGGCCAAGTAGAACGTCCAAGTCTTCACCTACGAATAGAACGCCAACGCCCTTCTTCTTTTGTTCATTTAGGATGTTATAGATTAAGTAAGATGAATTAATATCCAATCCTCTTACTGGGTATGCTGTAACGATAACATTAGGACCTGCTGAAATTTCACGGCCAACTAATACCTTTTGAACATTACCACCAGATAGTCTTCTTACTGGAGTTTCAGAAGATGGAGTAGCAATTTCCAATTCTTTAATTAATCTATTAGCCTTATTTCTAGCACGCTTTCTATCTACGAATGGATTGTACCAGGCATTGTCTTTATACGTCTTTAGCATCATGTTGTCTGTAATAGATAATGATGGAGCAAGACCCATACCTAATCTATCTTCTGGAATGAAAGACATAGCGATACCTTCATCGATAATCTCTTTTGGTTTCATACCGATGATTGATTTACCTAAGTGGTTGATGTCACCAGATTCGATATTTCTTAATCCAGCGATTGCTTCGCATAGTTCCTTTTGTCCACAACCAGCAATTCCTGCAATACCAAGAATTTCACCACCACGGATATAGAAACTAACATTATCAATAGCTAATGCGCCTTCATCGTTCTTAATAGATAGGTCTCTAATTTCCAAAAGCGGGATATCGTGTTCAACCTTTGGTCTTTCGATATTTAAATCAACCTTTTGTCCAACCATCATATCTGTTAAAGATTGTGTTGTAGCAGAAGCTGTCTCAACTGTATCAATATAAGCACCCTTTCTTAGGATAGCTACTCTATCTGATACAGATAATACTTCTTGTAATTTATGAGTAATGATGATGATTGATTTACCATCAGCCTTCATGTTACGAATAACATTGAATAATTTATCTGATTCTTGTGGAGTCAAAACGGCTGTTGGTTCGTCTAGAATTAAAATGTCAGCGCCTCTATATAAAACCTTTACGATTTCAAGAGTTTGTTTTTCTGAAACTGACATGTTATATACTTTTTTATTTGGATCAACTTCAAAGCCATATTTATCACAAATTTCTTTGATTCTCTTTGAAGCTGCTTTGATGTCAAATTTATAGTCTTTTGGATCCAATCCTAAAACAACATTTTCTACTGCAGTGAAAATATCAACTAGTTTAAAATGTTGGTGAACCATACCAATATGATATCTATAAGCATCATGAGGAGATCTAATTGTAGCAATCTCTCCATTGATTAAGATATTACCATGGTCTGGATAATAAATACCGGCAAGCATGTTGCATAGTGTTGTTTTACCACTACCATTTTCTCCTAATAAAGCTAAAATTTCGCCCTTTTTAACGTCGAAATTAACATCTTTATTTGCAACAATTGTGCCGAACGTTTTAGTTACGTTTTCAAATTTTATTGCTGTTTCCATAAATGCAAATTGTGGGAGAGCCCCACTTTCCTTTTATAATTTTATTTGGGAAGTAGGGCGAACCTACTTCCCAAGTTTAATTTAGTATGCTTAATTAAGCAGCAGCACCTGATTCTGTGATACCGTCAATTCTGATATCAAAGTAAGGAGCAGATCTTAATGTAGATTCATCGAAGTACTTAACTGTACCTGCTGTCTTAATACATTCAGCACCGCCCATACCATAAGCAGATGTGTATGTTGTTAAGTGAGCACCGTTTACTGTGAAGTTAGCGCAATCAAATACCTTAATTTCACCAGAAACTACCTTTTCTACAACAGTCTTTAATTCAGCAGAGATATCTGTCTTGAATGCCTTGCCGTTTAATTCTGTGATACCTACAGCACCAGCAGCATATCCAGCGTGCCAATCAACTTCAACTTCTGCACCTGTTAACATATTGTAGAATAAGTTTGTATAGTAAACTGCCCAGTTGTTTGTAGCTGATGTTAAAGAAGCTCTAGGAGCAGCAGTTAACATTCCTACGTTATATCCAACTGAATAAACAAGAGTTCCTTCATCGAAAGCTGTTTCACAAGCTGTTGGAGCACCTTCTGAGTCAGCATGTTGTCCGATAATAACACAACCGTCAGCGATTAAAGCCTTAGCTGTTTCATTTTCTTTGTTGAAATCGAACCAAGAGTTTGTATACTTAACGCTCATAACGATGTTAGAAACAACGCTCTTAATTCCTAGATAGAATGCTGTATAACCAGATACAACTTCAGCATATGGGTAAGCACCAACATAACCGATCTTGATGTTTTCGCCATCGTAGTTAGAAGCAGATAGCTTGTTGTCTTCAACTAATTGCTTTAACTTTAGACCAGCAGCAACACCAGAAACATATCTAGATTGATAAATATCTGTGAATGCGTTCTTCCAGTTAGCTTTGCCTGAAGTAGCAGCTAAGTCACCTGTCATAGAAACGAATGTAACGCTTGGGTTAGCAGCAACTGTATCACCGATAGCGAATTGGTGACCATAAGAGTTTGTGATAACTAATGTAGCGCCAGCAGAAATTGTTTCTGTACAAGCTGTAGCACAAGTAGCATCTTCACCAATGCTCTTCTTCCAAATGATAGAAACTGTTGCACCCTTTCCTTCTAAGAAAGTTTTAGCAGCATTGATGCCGTCCATGTGAGCCTTTGTGTAGCCTTCTGATTCGTCACCAACCATGATAGCGCCAACTGTTAATGTCTTACCTGTTAGGTCAGCTGTATATCCGCTATTATCAACGTCTGTGTTATATTTGCTAGCAAAAGTTGTGTCATATGTTTCTAAAGCATTTCCGTTACATGCAACAAAGCATAGAACTGCAACAACTAATGATAAACAAATAACTAATGTTAAAATCTTGTTTTTCATTGTAAACCTCCATAACCCTTTAGGGTAAATTAACTATTTTCTAAATTGGATTCCGTTTTCGCTCATCGCGTCTACGATAGCTAAAGAATAAAGATCAATTCCTTGGGCTCTTAATTTGTCACCGCCACCTTGGAAACCTTTTTCAATAGCTATAGCAACACCTGCAAGTTTAGCACCTGCTTGCTTTACTATATCCATCATGCCATTTACAGCTTCTCCCATTGCTAAAAAATCATCTAGTATTAAAACTGTATCTTGGCTATCTATA
>JAEEWC010000067.1 GCA_016287155.1 Clostridia bacterium
ATAGCTATTGCCTTTTTCATATTACTCACCTCTTGTTAGAATTTTCTTTTTTATAGATAACAAAACTCTCTTTGTTAATCTAAATGATCCCTTTGTTGCTGCGATACAAGCAAATGCCATTACCATCGCTAAGCCTAAAGCAACCATTGATATTCCTAAATATGCTGGATTAAATCCAGTAACGAATATTGCTACAACCCCTGCAATTACAGTTGCTATAAGCGCAGCTTCAATTGCATAAGTTACAATAACGCCTACCCACATTAGCATATATGCTACAAATACTAACGCACACGCCATACACGCTAGTGGGAACCATAATGGGAAACCAACCACAAGTAAGACAATTTCAACTGCACTTATCTTTCTCTTTGGCCTTACCTTTTCTTTTACAAAGTGCATAAATGGTGTATCTTTTGCAATTTGAGCAACTACATCATCAACTGAGCCAATTTCTTCTATAGCTTCTTCTTCTGTTAAGCCATTTTCGATTCTGTCATCAATCATTTCGCTATAGAAATCAATACGAGAGTCGATGTCTTCTCTTGGCAATCCTTTTAATCTTCTTCTTAGTTCACTTAAAAATTTCTCTTTTGTCATCTCTTATCCTCCATTATGAACGAATATACTTCCATCAATTCTTTCCATTCGTCCCTGAAGTCTTCTAATTTTTTCAATCCTTTATGTGTTATGTGATAGTATTTACGAACTCTCCCTTCATGGATTGTCGTTCTTACTACTAACATATTGGTTTCCTCTAGCCTTTTTAAAATTGTGTATAAAGTTGATTCAGATAAATCCAAGACGGGCTTAACATCTTTAATTATCTTGTACCCGTACGAGTCTTCATATTTGATCGCACTTAATACACAAATATCTAGTATTCCTCTTTTTAATTGAGCGTCCATGTATACCTCACCTTTCGTAATACATCATATCACGAAGTATTGGGCGATACAACACTTTTTAAGGTTATTTTTTGGAAAATCTTCAATTATAGTTGTTAAATTATATAATAATTTAGATTTTTAAAATGCTTAAAATATGCCCTTAAAATGGACAATTTAATGATTATCTAACATAAAATTTATGTAATATTTTTAATTATTATAAGTATTAATTATAGACATATTATTATTTAATATTTTAAAATCGAAAATATATTAAATGTATAAGGGTTAACAATATGGAAGAAAAAGCAGAACAAGTCATCAAAAGAAGAAAATGGGAATACATTAGAGATTCTCTTATCGCAATCGCGGTTATTGCTGTATTAGTTACAGGTATTGTACTTGCAGTTAAATTTTTAAAAGGCAAACAAGATTCAATTATTTTATATAACGAGAATGGCGAAGCTATTGGAACATATACTCAAAATAGTGAAATAACTGTTCCTACAAAGAAAGGCTATTCTTCAATTTGGGTTTCTGAAAGCGGACAAGTATATACTTCTGTTGAATCTGCCCTAGCAAATGGCGAAGCTTCTGTTAAACAAGTTTTCTCTCCTATCCAATATACATTAACTCTTTATTTAACTGGCGGACAATTAGACGAACAAGTTGGCTATGAACGCCATGAAGCACAAGAGGGCCAAGAAAGTCTTGGTGCTTATTACACAAGAACATTCACAATTGAAGATGATGTTTTTGAACTTCCTGCTATTACAAACGCTGCCCTTGCTACAAAGCGTGGTAGCAATTTTGGCTACTGGTCAAATGTTAACTACATCGGCTCTAATTACACGGCCGACCAATTAAAATCTACAGAAATTAAAAATGTTGAAACATCAAATGCTCGTGATATTGCTCTATATGCTGTATGGAAAGATATCATCTGCACAGTAAACGTTTATAACCATCATAATGGAGTGATGTTCTACGAAAACCATAATCAATATTCAATCCTATCTGAAGAAGACTTTACAGCAAAAGTATTAGCTTCTGCTCCTGCTGGATTTACATTCGCTGGTTTCTATACAGATTCGCGTTTTTCTACTCCATTTGATTTTACTCAAGAAATTGAACCAAAGCTTGTTCAAATCTATACAAAATGGAATGCGCAATCATTCACGCTTGAATTCAAAGATGTTAATGGTGATACATTATTATCTACAACATATAAAACAGAAGAAGAAATCCATTTCTATGATTATCCAGAAATTCCAGGAAAGACTTTCGATGGCTGGCTATTAGACAATGTTCTATTTGAATCAACAAAGATGCCACCAAAGGATATCGTCCTATATCCATCTTTAACAAATATTCCATATTCAATTACATGGATTGTTGATGATGAAAGACAAGCTATTCAAACTTATTATTATGGAGATGAGCCTCAAGCTCCATCTACACTAAATACGGATAAGGCTGAAGATGAAGGCCATACATATGTATTTGATGGTTGGTCTCCTGCTCTAACAGCAGTTACTGATGATGCTACATACGCAGCTCAATATAGGACTGTTATTAAGAAGTTCACATATTCTATTGAAGTCAACGGCGTAGAAGTTACAGCTCCTACAACAGTTGATTACGAAACAGCTATTGTATTCCCTTCAAATCCTGCTTCATATGAAAAGGATGGTTATTACTATACATTTAGTAAATGGGTAATTAAAGGCACTAACACTACTCCAACTATAGTTACAAAGGATATGGTAATTGACGCCGTATTTGATTCTCATATCTGCTCATACCAAGTACAATGGTTTGATAGAAATGGAGATATTATTCAAGTTAAGGATTCTACTAATACTTTAGTTGATTATTTAACTATTGAATATGGAACAGTAATTGATCTAGATTTAGCTCGCGAGTACATAGATGAAACATATCAAGAAGATCTTGGTGGCGGCCATATTAGAACATATTCTATAAAGGGATGGACTATTGGAAATATCTTCCAAACATCAAATAGCTATAGAGTCGTTGGCAACACAGAAATCCACGTAAAATATGAAGATGATAGCGATAAATCTAATTACATCTTATTAGATGAAAATGGCGTTGAGATTACAAGAGATACTTACTATGTTGGTGAATATGCTGAGCTATACGCTTTAATCTATGGCATTAATCGTACAAAAGAAGCAGACAACACATATACTTATACATTTGCTGGCTGGTACTATTTAGACAACAATGTTGAAACAAGAGTAGATTCTGCATCTCAATTAGATATTCCAAAAGATGAAACTATTACATTGTACGAAAAGTTCAATGAAGTATATATTCCATATACTATTACATGGAATTTAGATAATGATCAAGGAACTTTAGCAGTTGAATATCATTATGGTGATGTTCTACATCCTGAAGCTGACTTAATCGCATATAGCAAGACAACTATTAAAGCACCTACACAATCAACTGTATATACATTTAGTGGTTGGAAGAATTATACAGAAGGAGATACTGTTACAAAATCTACAACATATCTAGCCTTATACGATGAAACAGTAAGACATTATACATACACATTCAAAGTTGGAGATGATGTTGTAAAGACAAACACAATTGATTACAACACGACAATTATAGCTCCAGTTAACCCAACTAAGGCTCGTACTGCTCAATACACTTATACATTCTCTCATTGGGAAACATCTGATGAAGTTGTATTTGTTGATGGCGATAAGATTCAAGACGATGTTACATACAATGCTATATTTACTCCAACTGTAAATCAATATACTTATACATTTAAGATTGAAGAAGCTGATGAAACCCCATATGCTTCAGGAACAGAAGATTATGGATATGCTATTCATGCGCCTATTAATCCATCTAAGGCTGAAACAGCTCAATATACATATACATTTGATCATTGGGAAACTCTTGCTGGTGTTGCATTCGTAGATGGACAAGAACTACAAGGTGATATTATCTTCGTTGCAGTATTTACACCAACAACAAGACAATATACTTACACATTCTATAACGGATCTGCAGAATTTGAAAAAGAAACTGTAGATTACGGAAGCGAAATTACAATCGCATCTATTGGCACACCTACAAAGGCTGATGATGAAGATATGTATTCTTACACATTCAATGGCTGGTATACAAATAGCAACTGTACGGGTTCTCCTCTAAGCGAAGAAACTATTAGAATCATTCAAGATATTGAATACTATGCAGGATATACTAAGACACCTATTGAACATACATATACATTTAAGAAGTTGGCAGCCGACGAAGAAGCATATGAAACTATAACTGTTGGCTATGGTTTAGCTGTTACTGCCCCACAAAATCCAACAAGAGATTACTACACATTCGATGGATGGGATAAAGTAATTCCAGAAACAATGGGAACAGCAGACGATTTATTCATCGCTACATGGACTCCAATTGAATATACTATTACATATGTATTAGACGGTGGAACAAATTCAGAAAACAACCCTGCTACATATAATGTAGAAGATGAATTTACATTAAAGAACCCAGAGAAATTAGGTTATACATTTACTGGATGGGACAACGATGGAGAAATTACACTAGGTTCACATGGCAATAAGACATTTACTGCTTCTTGGGAAGTAATTAACTACACAATTACATATGAATTAAATGGCGGAACTAATTCAACAAACAATCCTGCTACATACACAGTAGAAGATGCTATTGCTTTAGCAGATCCTTCAAAACTAGGTTATGATTTTGGTGAATGGTCTAATAATGGCGTAATTACAAAAGGTTCGACAGGCAATAAGACATTTACTGCTTCTTGGGAAGTAATTAACTATAACATCACATACGTATTAAATGGTGGTACGAATTCAAACGAAAACCCTGCTACATACACAATAGAACAAGCTATCACTTTAGCAGATCCTTCAAAACCAGGTTATACATTTACTGAGTGGTCTAATGGTGGCGAAATTGAATTAGGGTCATATGGCGATATTACTATTACTGCAACATTTGAAGCAAATACATATACTGTTACATTCAATAAAGTAAAAGAAGGCGCAGTACTTTCAACAACATCTAAAGAAGTAACATTTGATTCTCAATATGGTACACTACCTACTCCTACAATTCATGGATATGATTTTGCAGGTTGGTATTTAGATGATCAAACACAAATTACTAATGCTTCATCTTATACAATAGTAGGAAATACAACACTTACGGCAAAGTGGACACTACATACATATTATGTTGATTGCTATGTTGGAAGCACGAAAGTAACACAATATACATTTGATATTGAAAATCCTATTAATCTTCCTTCATACACAAAGAATGGCGAATACGAATTCGGCGGCTGGTATCTAGACGACGTAACCGATGAATCTATTGCTGTATCTTCTTTTAGGGCAAAAAATACATTCAACGATAGCGACACATCTGGAGATGAAACTATAAATGTATATGCTATTGTTAAAACTACAGGTTTAACTATAGTTGGAAATACAGTTACTGCATATGATAATACAAAACCTTATACAAATATAATTATTCCAAGAGTTTGGGATTCTATAGAAGTAACAACTATTGCTGCGAATGTATTTAAGAAGAATAGCACAATTACTTCTGTTGAAACTAAGTTCATAACAACTATTGGAGATCAAGCATTCTATCGTTGCACAAAACTTGCTAATATAGATTTATCTAGTGTTGAAACTATTGGAGATCAAGCATTTGCAAACTGCAAAGCTCTAACAAGCGTTGATTTATCTAAAGCTGAAACAATTGGCGAAGAAGCATTCTCAAACTCTGGTTTAACAACAATAACATTATCTAAAGACATAGTATCTCTTGGCGATTATGCGTTCTTTGGTTGCAACATTACTACAATCCACTTTGATGGAACAAAGGCTGAATTTGAAGCAATTATAAACGCCACAGAGGGCAATGAACATTTACTTGGATTAGTTGAATAAGGTAATACAAAACAACAATTAAGGACCGTTTTATAGCGGTCCTTTTTCTTTAGTATTAATTAAGGCTGTTGTTTTATGATTATTAATAGCGAGGGTTATCTTATGAAAAAAGTAATTGTATTTATTTGTGTCGCTTTATGCATTTTATTATGCTGCTGTTCTGCAAAATCTATAGAAGAGAAAAATGGATATTCGTTCCCAAATATTGAGAAAAAGTTTTCTCATTCTTTTGTACCAAATTCTATAACATCATCAAGTTGTCATATTATTAAAACAAAAGATGAACTTGATACTTATTTAGCTAGCAATTCAGACATTCAAACTTCATATAACTTAACAATTGCAGGGACAGAATATGAAGCATATTGTACAACCGAGGCTTTTGATACTACTTTCTTATTTGTTGTTATAGATTATCAAGCAACTAATACAACATCTACTATAGAACTTCTCTTTAACAAAAAGGCGGATAGACTATACCCACTTAGACGCGTTATAAATGATTCCGAAGAAATTAAACCTAGCGTTAGAGTGTATGCATATGCATTAAATAAGTCGGATTTTAGTGACTTAAAGAATCTATATTTTGAAAAAGTCGTAGATTATTATTATTTCTATTACAATTTTATGAAATAAACAATACATTTAATGGCAAAAAAGAAGGACCACCTTTTTATTGGTGATCCTAATTCTTCGTTTTGCTAAAATTAGTCAGCTACGTATGGTAGAAGAGCCATTTCTCTAGCTCTCTTGATAGCTGTTGTAAGCATTCTTTGATGCTTTGCGCAAACGCCGCTCATTCTTCTTGGTAAGATCTTACCATTTTCTGTAATGAA
>JAEEWC010000068.1 GCA_016287155.1 Clostridia bacterium
ATCGTTTTAGTTTCTGTTAAAGGCGGAAAGAAATTAAAGCTTATCCCATTCATCATCGGTATTGCTGCTGGTTATGTTTTAGCTTTAATCTTTACTATTATCGGAAATGCTGCTAATGTTGAAATCTTAAAGATTATCGACTTCAAGCCATTCGAAGATGCTTTCGTTCCATTCAAGTTTACAAGTATCTTAGATTATCCAAAGTTCACATTTATCAAGGCTATTCAACATCCAGAATTATCTGCTATTGATGGTGCTGCTCTAGCTTCTATTGCCCTAATCTTCATCCCAATCGGTGTAGTTGAATTAGCTCAACACGTTGCTGACCACAAGAACTTAGGAAACATTATTAATAAAGACCTTATCTCAGATCCAGGTTTAGACAAGACATTACTTGGTGATGGTGTTGGTTCTATGGTTGGTGGTTTCTTCGGCGGTGCTGCTAATACAACATATGGTGAATCAATCGGTTGTGTTGCTATCACAGGAAATGCTTCAATTATCTCAATCTTCTTTGCATCTATCGGATGTATCGTATTATCTTTCTTCACTCCATTCGTTGCTTTAATTAACACAATTCCAAAGTGCGTAATGGGTGGTGCTTGTATCGCTCTATATGGTTTCATCGCCGTATCAGGTTTACAAATGTTAAAGAAAGTAGATTTAGGAAACAACAAGAACTTATTCGTAGTATCTGCTATCTTAGTTACAGGTATCGGTGGTTTAGTATTAGACTTCGGACACAAGGAAGATGGTAGCGCTATTATCGAAATCTCTACACTAGCTGTTGCAATGATCGTTGGTATCATTACTAACCTTCTTGCTCACAATGGTAAGATGGCAACTGGTGAAGAAGTTGAAGCAGAAAACGCTGGTTTAGCTGCTGCTGCAGAAGGTATGAAAGATGCAATCGTTGATGAAAACACAACAATCGCTCAAGAACCTGTAGTTGATGCTCCAGCTCAAGAAGCTACTAAGGACGAAGCTCCAAAGGCTTAATAATTAGTATACTAATTAAAAACATTGCCGGTCGTTGAATAAACGGCCGGTTTTTGTTATCATATATTGGCGAGGTATGATATGAAAATATTAGTTAGCAAATGTTTATTAGGTTATAACTGTAGATATAAAGGAGATAACTGCATAAACTCAAAAGTATTAGAGCTTGCAAAAGAAAATGAAATTATTGGTATCTGTCCAGAAGTTGAAGGCGGATTGCCTACTCCAAGAGATCCAAGTGAAAGAGTGGCAGATAGAGTCTTTTCTAAAGCTGGTAGAGATGTAACTAAGGAATATCAAAAAGGCGCCGAAATAGCCCTAAAAATGGCTCAAGAGAACAATGTTGACCTTGTCATCTTTAAAGCAAAAAGTCCAAGTTGTGGTTGTGGCATTATTTATGACGGAACATTCAGCGGAAATAAGATTCCAGGAAATGGTGTTACTACAGAATTATTATTGAAAAACGGCTTTAGAGTAATTACAGAAGAAAATCTTTAATTAACTCCCATTACTAAATCTAACAACTTCTTTATGGCCCCAATAACGCCTGAAAACGCTATTGCTTTTACATATTTGTTTTTCAGACTATATGTTTTCCAATTTGATTCTAATTCTTGATTGTTTTGTATTTCAGTAAGAATCTCTTTATAATTGCTAATTGTTTCTTTTGTGTCTCTTTTTGTAGCAGTTCTCTCCAATGCTATTTTTATTTCTCTTATATTTAACTCTCTTGTTGTAAATAAAATATAAACATCGTAATAGTCTCTCATTCTCGTGTTATTTATACCCCTAGAGATAATAGTCTCTAATTTTTCTGCAACTACCGTAGAAGTATTATATGCTAGAACGCTTATGGTTTTATTGTCTAACATCGTTTTATATTTAAATTCTATTTCTCGTGGCGTAATAACATCGCCTGTTGTTATATCAATTTTTAAAGGCGCTTTAATAGGAGGACAATTTGCATATAAAGAAACCCTAAACCCTTCATATTCATCTCTTTCTCGAATCTCTTCAATCGAATACAACTCAAACGCTATGTTATCATCTAAATCTATTGCCACAACATCACTTATAATTTTATTGATTTGTTGCGCATTTAAAGGTAACCCTTTTAATGTAGTATCCATGTCCATTGTTGTTCTTGAGTCTAGACCAACAATAGAAGCAATCAAAAACCCTCCTTTGATAATAAAGTTTTTGTTGTATTTCGATTTTGATATCCTCTCCAAAAATCGTTCTAATAAAAAATTTTGTAATGCTGTTTGTGGTGAAATGTTTTTCTCTTTTGCAATCTTGTTAATTATTGCTTTTAATTGCATCGCATTTTTCATAATAATACCTCTAAATATCTCCTAACCGTTTGTTCTACACCGAACATCTTAGAATAGCGAGACAATAGAGGAATGTTTCTAATCTTTAACTTAGAATAACATTTAAATGCATTAGTTATTACTTGAATGTCCACTTTGTTTGTCTTTTTTAAGATTTCACAGAGAGTTCTTTCAACACAATATCCACGCACGATATTCCCATATGGTGTCGTATATTCAACGATGCCAACGTCGTACAAATCGCTTTTGATGTTGTGACAATAAACGCCTTTAGATTTTAGAGCACTTGTATTGTAGTTTATAGGAAAAGTCATTGAGAAAAATTCTGGCGCACGATCTGATAAATTTGCAAAATACAAAACCGTCTCTAAAGAATATATTCCTTTTTTGTATTTTTGCTGAACATTATAATACTCGTCATCAACCGCTGGGCCATAATAATAGACACCCCTTTCGCCTTTAGTCAAAACGCCCTTATCGCATAAGTATTTAAGGTTTCCCCTGCTTATGTGCGCCGAATCAACCATAGATGAAGTGACAATTCCATTATTATCAATCGCCATCTGCTTTATAACTCCAATTGCGTTCATTTGTTCTCCCTATTTACTTTCTTGCTGTAATTTTATTGTATTTTATGCATAAATGTCAATAAGTGAGCAATAAATATCCTCGGCATAACCGAGGACTTTATTACAATGTTTTATAGAACCTTTTCTAAGAAGTCCCTTAATCTTTCACATTCAGGATGTTCAAAGATTTGTTCTGGTGTTCCCTCTTCTTTAATAACACCATCATCCATAAACAACACTCTTGATGCTACATTCTTAGCAAATCCCATTTCGTGTGTAACAATAAGCATTGTCATTCCTTCATCTGCAACTTCCTTGATTAAATCAAGAACTTCGCCTACCATTTCTGGGTCAAGTGCTGATGTTGGTTCATCAAATAACATTACCTTTGGATTCATAGCAAGAGCTCTAACAATAGCAACTCTTTGTTTCTGTCCGCCAGATAGAGTTGATGGATATACGTCTGCTTTATCTGCAAGACCAATTCTATTTAATAATCTTAATGCATTTTCTTCAGCTTCTTTCTTTGCGTCTTTTAAAGATGAAACTGCGTATAATGGCTTGTCCTTCTTAAATATAGCGTTGTATAACTTAATCCTTCTATTCTTTGCTCTTTTCTTTTTGTTTAATGTTACAGGAGCCAACATAATGTTTTGCTTAACTGTTAAATTGTTAAATAGATTGAAGTGTTGGAATACCATTCCGATATTTTCTCTATGCTTGTTAATATCTACCTTTAAATCAGCAAGATCTTCCCCTTCAAAGATGATTGAACCGCCAGTTGGATCTTCTAAGCAGTTTAAACATCTTAAAAATGTACTCTTACCTGAACCAGAAGGGCCAATGATGGCAACTTTTTCGCCTTCTTCGATAGTAACATTTACGCCTTTTAGAACTTCTTTCTTGCCGAAGCTTTTTTGTAGATTAATGACGTCTATCACTCTTCTTCATCCTCCTTTCAAGTATTCTTACTAATAGAGTTACAACAAGAATCAATGTTAAGTAGATTGCTGCCATAACTAGATATGGAACCATGAATTCGTAGTTATTAGATCCGATGTAGCTGAATGCTGTATATAAATCTAGAGCTCCTACGAAACTTACAACTGATGTTTCCTTGATTAATGTAATGAATTCGTTACCAAGTGTTGGTAATATGTTCTTTATAGCTTGTGGGATAACTACTTTAATCATAGATGTGCCATATGGAAGACCAACTGCTCTAGCAGCTTCTAATTGTCCGCCATCTACTGATTGAATACCAGATCTCATGATTTCTGAAACATATGCACCAGAATTCATACCAAATACAATGATACAAACCATTAAACTATCTATTTTGATTCCTAGTAATGGTAATAATACATAGTATGTTAATAGTAATTGTACAACCATTGGAGTTCCTCTAAAGAATCCAACGTATACTTTTCCTATTCCATCAAATATTCTTGGCGCTACTTTATATTTTGGAGTAACAGCTGCAATAGCAATCAAAGTACCGATAACGATACCGATAAGCAAACCAATTACCGCGATTAGCGCTGTGTTCTTTAAGCCCGTTAAAACTCTTATATAGCCTTCGCTCTCAATAAAAGTTTTAATAAAGGCGTTCCATTTTGCTTCCCACATTATGTTTTCCTCTCAAAAAAATGAAGTCTATATTCACTATAGACCTCATTATTTTTATCACAATTGTATGATATTATGCAAGTTTATTCATCTTTTCTGTGATTTTTTTAGCTGGAGCTTCATCAACGATAACGTAATCAATGTTTCCATTGTTCATATCTTGAATGGCTAAAGCAGCTGAAGAATATTCCTTACATGTAGCCTTTAAGCCTGGGAAATCCCAATCAACATCACCAACTACATAGAAGTTACCTGTTGTACCTCTTTGTACACCGATCTTCTTATCTGCTGTTAATGTGTTTAGAATTGCTTCAACGTCTTCTGCTGTCTTACAAGCATCAAATGTTGTATCATCAGCCTTAACAACTACAACTTGAGAAGCATTGTAGTATGAAGATGTGAATTGAACTAATTCTTTACGAGATTCGTTAACTGTAATACCAGCCATACCGATTGAAGCTGTACCAGCATTGATTTCACTGAAGATTGAATCAAATTCAATGTTCTTGATTACAAGTGGCTTGTTTAGGTAATCAGCTAATCCCTTAGCGATTTCCATATCAACACCTAGGAACTTGTTACCATCTAGATATTCAAATGGTTCGAAAGCAGCATTTGTAGCAACAACTAATGCATTTGCTGTACCAGCTGGAGCGCTTTCTACTGGAGTTGGTGTACCATCTCCGAAGTACTTATTAACGATAGCATCGAATGTACCATTTGACTTGATTGTAGCGATATATTCATTAACGCTTGCTAATAACTCTGTATCAGCCTTGTTAACACAGAATGCGTATTCTTCATCTGTAATTTTAATATCGATAACCTTTACAACGTCAGCTTTCTTGTTGCATGCCATGAAACCAAAAGCGGCTGTAGCAATAATAGCAACTACTAACATTACTAAAATTAAACTCTTTTTCATTTTTCCTTCCTCCGAAATTTCTTTCTTAATTTTTCAACACTACTATTATATATAAAATCTAACAATACTATAATATTTTTTATAAAAAATTTTACTTTTTACAAATATTCATCAAAAATGCCCGATTATGCGTATATTTATGCATAAATGCTGTATATATTTGTATATTATTGCATAAAACACTCTTGGCTTCGTTTTTTGTCGGGTTGTTTAATCTATACATTGCTTGTATAATAGTGAAGAAAAAATAATAACAAAGAGGTTTATATGAAAGATTTTAAAAATGTAATGATTTTTGATCACCCACTTATTAGACACAAAGTTGCAATTCTAAGAA
>JAEEWC010000069.1 GCA_016287155.1 Clostridia bacterium
CTATGCTTATGTTTTGTATGTTGAAGATAATTTGGTTGGGTTTACTCTAGGTGAAATTACACCATCTAATGTTGGTATTATTCATATTGAAAAAGCAGATATTGAATATGATGGGGCATATCCAAAACTTGCAAATATGTTTGTAAAAGAAGTGTTGAAAGATGCAAGAATTATCAATCGTCAAGAAGATCTGGGCGATGAAGGACTTAGAAAAAGTAAGTTATCTTTTAGGCCAATTGGCTATGCAATGAAGTATTTTCTAAATTAGTGCCTTATTTGGCAAAATTCGGGTTTGACTAGTTAAATTTTATATTATATATTTATAATATGAACAAAAAGAAGATATTCATTTTATTATTTATGCTTATTCTTATTGCTACAATGGCGATAGGATTTATTGCATGTTCAAGCAGCTCAGAGAATACTAGACATACAATTATCTTTTATGTGAAAACTGATTCTGGTTGGGAAGTTTATACCGCAATTAGATCAAAAGGTAACGAAATTGTTACTTTCCCATCAGATCCAACTCAAAGTAATATGGTATTTGCCGGTTGGTATATAGATAGCTTATATACTTCAGAGGTCCATGAATATTCATATGAAAATGAGGCAATTACTTCGGATTTAAAATATTATGCGAAATTCGTTCCAGAAACTTCTATCGTAAATCCATATACAATAACATTTAACACAACTGGTGGTGCAGTTTTAACTGCACAACAATATAATTTTGGTAAGAAATTAAATCCAGATATGGTAACACCAATAAAATATGGCTATACATTTATAGGTTGGTATAGAGACGAAGCTTTAACAAAACCATGGAATGTTGCCTACGATAGAGTATGGGGCTCAGCAACTCTATATGCTAAATGGGAATCTACTGGATTTATTATCACTTATGAATTAGATGGCGGTACAAATAATTCTAAAAACCCAGCAAAATTTAAATATGAAACAGGTCTAACATTGCTTAGACCAACAAAACTTGGTTATAATTTTGATGGCTGGTTTTTAGATTCTGAATTTGCATCTCCATATAGCAACGAAACTCTATATGATACAGATATTACCGTTTACGCAAAATGGAGCATTATTACATATAATATCGATTATGAACTAGGAGATGGCGAATCATTAGTTGGTACTATGCCATTAACATATACAGTTGAAGATAATCCACTCGAATTACCAACTGTAACTAAACCTGATTACGATTTTATGGGTTGGTGTAAAGATTCTGCAAATGGAACAATGCTAGATCCTGATAATGTAAGATATGCAGAAGATTTATTCCTAACATCTGTAATGCGTGAACATCCATTCTATATTACATATAATTTAGATGGTGGTACAAATGCTGCTTCAAACCCAGCAAATGTAACAGCTGTTCATAGAACACTAAATTTATCTGATCCAACGAAGCTTGGTTATACATTTGAAGGTTGGTATAGCGATTCTTCAAAGATGACACCATTTGTATCAGGAACTCAAGTTAATGACGATATAACGCTTTATGCTGATTGGTCAGTTATTACATATAATATTACGCTTCATTTAGGAGTAGGAGAGAGCCTTGGTTCAGGATCTATTCCAGCGACATATACAATTGAAGATACTCCAATGTCTCTTTGTGATGCTATAAAGACAGATAACCATTTTGTTGGATGGTATACAGATTCAACATATACAACATTGTTTGATGAAAATGCTAGATATGCAAAAGATTTGGATTTATATCCATTGTTTGTAGAGAATGCATTGTTAAATCCTGCCGATTATGTTGAAATGTCATCATCTGCTATGTTGAATTTGCAAAAAGAGGTTGTAACGACAGATGCAAAGAATATTTGCATTCCTTTAACAAATACATCTATAAGTTCAATTACTTATAACGGAGAATCTATTGCCGGAGATTATATTGTTGGAGATTCAGATGAGATATTGGTTATCGCTAATACAGTAGTTAGTGGCGCGAAAACTGGTTATAAGAATAGAATTGTAATCAATTATACAAACGCTCCAAGTGATGTTTTGTATTTTGCTGTATTTGATGGCGATACATATACAATTACTCCAGGTAACTACTTTAAGAAGAATTCAACAGAATTGACTTTGAATTTCCAAGAGACTATTACAAGTGCAAACATCTATAACGTAGCAATTGATGGAGCAAATGTTGCTTATAGCGTTGAATCA
>JAEEWC010000070.1 GCA_016287155.1 Clostridia bacterium
ACCAAATCCAAATGGATATAATACTCTATCCTTTTTGAATGTTTCAAAATATCTATAACCAACGTAGATATCTTCTACATAGTTATTGTAATCATTATGACCAAAATCGGCTGCACATGGATAATCGTTATAATCTTTAACGATTGTATCTGCTAAGTGTCCTGATGGTGTAGCTAAACCAGATAATAAATCAGCAACTGAATTACCACTTTCCATACCACCTTGCCATACAATCATAATAGCTTTGATTTTATCTTTAAATTCTTGAACAAAGCTCATATCCATAACGCTACCGATATTTAATAACAATGTGATGTTATCAAACTCTTTAGCGATAGCTGAAATCATAGCATGTTCATCATCTGTTAAGAAATAACTTCCTTGTTCTAAAACGTTTTCTCTATCTTCTCCCGATGATCTACCTAAAACAACAATAGCATCGCTTGATGTCTTTCTAGCATTTTTAACGATTTCTTCGGTTAAAGGCATTTCTGGATATGATCTTGGCCAGTGCGCCCAGAAACCGTGATCTACTTCATTAGCATCTACCCACTTTTTGTAGATTCCTGCTAATTCTTCATTAATAGATAATTCTTTGCAATTCTTTAAACCATCAATTAAGTTAATAACATATGGCTTTCTAACATCTCCGCCAGAGCCATAACCTGTTGCGAAATAATCGTATTGAACTCTACCAAATACAGAAATTTGTCTATCTTTTGTATATGGAAGAACGCCTTCATTCTTTAAAAGAACGCATCCTTCTTGGCCAGCTTCTCTAATTAGTTCTGGCATTCCTTCTGTAATCTTTCCCTCAACTATTCCTGCTGATTCATCTTGTGCTGTGCCGCCTGTTAATTTGGCGATAAGTTTTGTAACTGTGTTAATAACTTTTGCTTTAAAATTCATATTTTAGTCCTCTTATGTAAGATTCTATCATAAATGCGCGCGTAATAAAACAGGCGAGGACTAATATCCTCGCCTAAATATCTTTATTTTTTTAACTATCTATCTTCTCTAAAGTAATTCAACCCTAAAGATAGAGGTGGTTGATTCTCTTTCTTCTTTCTTAGAGAAATAAAGATTAGAACTAAGATTGTTACAACATATGGTAACATTTGCATTAAATCTGATTGAGATGTTGTTAACTTTAGATTGATAACGCTTGAGTATGCATAGAACCAATATAAAAGTGCAAATAGGTAAGATCCCCAAATTGCATTCAATGGTTTCCATGTAGCGAAAATAACCAATGCAACAGCTAGCCAGCCTAAAGCTTCAATACTATTTGTTGTAGCCCATCCGCCATCACAATATACGATGATGTAGAACATACCACCAAGACCACAAATTGCAGCACCTGCGATTGTTGCTAAATACTTATATCTTGTTACATTAATACCTGCAGCGTCTGCTGTAGCTGGATTTTCACCGATAGCTCTCAAGTTAAGCCCTACTCTAGACTTCTTTAATACGAAATGCAAAATAACAGCAATAACTATTGTTAAATATACTAAGAAACCATAAGATAAAAACATTCTGCTAAATGAATCTGTTAGGTTAAATGCATTTGCAATATTCTTTGTAAATATAGCAGATGCAGCTTCTGCTCTTGCATATGTACCAGAGCCAGCTAAGTTTGTAATATATTGACCACCAAATGAACCAATACCAACACCTATATATGTAAGTGCTAGACCTGTTACGTTTTGGTTTGCTTTTAATGTTACTGTTAAGAAACTATATATTAAACCACCAATACCAGAAGCGATTATTGAAACCAAAATTGGAATCATAACTAACAAGAAGCCATTAGGGTTTGCTGTATTTCCATATAGATAAGCGCTAGCAAAGCCAGCAAAACCACCAATAAACATTAATCCAGGAACACCTAAGTTTAAATGACCTGCTTTTTGTGTTAGGATTTCTCCTAATGCACCAAGCATGATAACTGTTCCAAATAGAATACCACTTTGCCACCAAGAAACGAAATTACTCATTTGTACTTCCCTCCTTATCTTCAACATTTGGCACATTTTCTACTTGTGCATTTTCTGAAATTTGAGCACCTGTATCCTTCTTTTTGAATAGTGCTACCAATTTTGTCTTCATTGTTTCTAATAATTTACTGAAGAAAGCTTGAACCTTGCCAATTGCAAAATCTACGCCATCTGCTACCTTCTTCCAGAAGCTAAACCACCAAGGAATAGCATTGTGAACTTTTTCACTGAATTTATCAAATTTAACTTGTATCTTTTGATTAAATACAATCTTATATTGAATGAAGAATTCACAACCAATTAAGAAGAACAATAAAATACCAACTGTAATATATGCAGTATATTGATTTAAATTTTCAGCAAAGTTACCGATGTTTGTTGTACCCTTTGACATAAATGTCATTATCATCGCTAAGATAAACATTCCAAATGGGTTAAATGTTGCAGCCCAAGAAACGATAATAGCTGTAAATCCATAGCTTCCTGATGTTGTTGTAGAAATAACATAGTCTACACCAGCTACATAGAAGAATCCGCAAAGACCACATAAAGCTCCAGACAAGAATACTGTTCTAATAATAATCCACTTTGTATTCATACCTGCATAATTTGCAGTTCTTAATGATTCACCTACAACTGAGATTTCATATCCATGCTTTGTATGCTTTAGATATAAATACATACCAACCATTAATACAACAACTACAAAAATCAAAATACCATATTTGTTTGTTCCAATTGCTGGTAATCTACCTGATGTGAATGGAGCAAGAGCACTTGCCTTACCCTTCCATGTATCAATAGCAGATGCAACTAACTTTACTGCTATATAATTCATCATTAATGTAAACAATGTTTCATTAGCGTTTAATCTTACTTTGAAGATAGCTGGGATAGCTGCCCATAAGCCACCAACAATAATTGATAATACAAATGATAAAACAATGATTACTGGATCTGCTAAAGATGATGCATCATGCATAAGTGTTGATGTAATCAAAGCACCAATTAGGATTTGGCCTTGTGCACCAATATTCCAGAATTTCATTTTAAACGCTGGCGTTAAAGCAATTGCTACAAGTAGCAATAACATCGTTTCTTTCCAGAATGCAAGCTTAGATGTTTTAGCCATTGTAGAACCATCTACCATATGATTCCATAAAGTAGCAAAATCCATTTTAGTAACAGCTGCCAAGAATGCAAATGCTAATAAGAATGCAAATGCAATAGCAATTAATCTAACTGTAGATCTAAATAAGAAGCTTGTAGCACCTTTTCTTGTGATGTGAAGTAGAGGCTCTCTTGTCTTTGTATTACTCATCTTCCTTTACCCCCTCTTCTTTGAATTTTTCAATGATAACTTCGCTGTCGATATCTTGAGGTTTATCTTCGATAAAGCTATCTTTTGCAATACCGAAGTCTTTATTCTTCTTAACCTCTGTTAAATCTAATGAGCCAGTCATCATTAAACCGATTTCTTCTTTTGTTGTTTTATCTGCGTGTACAACACCCATTACCTTACCATGGCATAGAACCATAATCTTATCGCAAAGACCAAGTAGAACGTCTAAATCTTCGCCTACAAACAGGATACCAACGCCCTTCTTCTTTTGCTCATTTAAGATATTGTAAATTAGGTAAGATGAGTTAATGTCTAATCCTCTTACTGGATATGCAGTAACAATAACGTTAGGGCCAGCAGAGATTTCACGACCAACTAAAACCTTTTGAACGTTACCGCCAGATAGTCTTCTTACTGGAGTTTCAGAAGATGGTGTAGCGATTTCCAATTCCTTGATTAATCTATTTGCTTTATTTCTAGCACGCTTTCTATCTACAAATGGGTTATACCAAGCGTTATCGTTGTATGTCTTTAGCATCATGTTATCTGTAATAGATAAAGATGGAGCAAGACCCATACCTAATCTATCTTCTGGGATGAAAGACATAGCGATACCTTCGTTAATGATATCTTTTGGTTTCATACCAATAATAGATTTACCAAGGTGGTTGATATCTCCAGATTCAATCTTTCTTAAACCAGCGATTGCTTCGCAAAGTTCCTTTTGTCCACAACCAGCAATACCAGCGATACCTAGAATTTCGCCACCACGGATATAGAAGCTAACATTGTCTATAGCCTTAGCGCCTTCATCGTTCTTAATAGATAAATCTCTAATTTCTAGAAGTGGGATATCGTGTTCAACTTTTGGTCTTTCAATATTTAAATCTACCTTTTGTCCAACCATCATATCTGTTAAAGATTGTGTTGTAGCAGAAGCAGTTTCAACTGTGTCAATATAGTGACCTTTTCTTAAAATAGCTACTCTATCTGATACAGATAAAACTTCTTGTAGTTTGTGAGTAATAATGATAATAGACTTACCATCAGCCTTCATGTTACGAATAACATTAAATAACTTTTCCGATTCTTGTGGAGTCAAAACCGCTGTTGGCTCATCTAAGATTAAAATGTCAGCACCTCTATATAAAACCTTTACGATTTCTAGAGTTTGCTTTTCAGATACTGACATATTGTATACTTTTTTATTTGGATCAACTTCAAATCCATATTTATCACAGATTTCCTTGATTTTGTTTGAAGCTGCCTTAATGTCAAATTTAAATTCTTTTGGGTTAAGTCCTAATACAACATTCTCAGCTGCAGTAAAAATATCTACTAATTTGAAATGTTGATGAACCATACCAATGTGATATCTATAAGCATCTTGAGGAGATCTAATCGAAGCGACTTCGTCGTTAATATAGATAGTTCCTGCGTCTGGAAGATAGATACCAGCTAACAAATTACAAAGAGTAGTTTTACCACTTCCGTTTTCGCCAAGAAGGGCTAATATCTCTCCTTTTTTAACATCAAAAGAGATATCTTTATTTGCAACTACTTTACTAAAGATCTTTGTAACATTATCAAATCTAATTGCTGTTTCCATAAATGCAAATTGTGGGTATGCGCCCACTTTCCTTTATAATTTTGTTTGGGAAGTAGGGATTCCCCTACTTCCCAGAATTGTTAATCTTAACTAATAATATTAGTCTTGTGTTACTTCTGTGATACCATCGATTCTAATATCGAAGTATGGAGCAGAACGTAATGTTGATTCGTCGAAGTACTTAACTGTTCCTTCTGTCTTAATACATTCAGCACCGCCCATTCCAAAAGCACCTGTGTATGTATCAATGTTCTTTCCGCCAACTGTGAATGTAGAGCAATCAAATACCTTTAATGTTCCAGCCTTGATAGCAGCGATTGTTGTAGCAACTGCTTCTTGTGTACCAGCAGCAACACTTGTTCCAAGAGCTGTGATTTCTACAGCGTCATCTGCATATCCAGCGTGCCAATCTGTCTTAACTTCTGTTCCGTTAAGCATAGATGTGAATAGATATTCATAATATTTAGCCCAAACATTTGAAGATGATGTTAAAGCAGCATGAGGAGCAGCTGTTAACATGCTTACATTGTAACCAACTGAGTAAACTGTTGTGCCAGCGTTGAAAGCTGTTTCACAAGCTGTTGGAGCACCTTCTGAGTCAGCGTGTTGTCCGATAATGATGCAACCTTGAGAAATTAAGTTTTGAGCAACTGTCTTTTCAGCATCGAAATCAAACCAAGAGTTTGTATATTGTACTGACATAACAATGTTAGAAACAACGCTCTTAATTCCTAGATAGAATGCTGTATAACCAGAAACAACTTCTGCGTATGGGAAAGCACCAACATAACCGATCTTGATGTTGCCATTAGCATCTTTGTTAGAATCCTTAACTTGATTGTTGTCGATTAATTCCTTTAATTTTAAACCAGCTACAACACCTGAAACGTATCTTGATTCATATACGTTTGTGAAAGCGTTCTTCCAGTTTGACCATTGAGAAACGGCAGCTAAGTCACCTGTCATAGATACGAATAAAACTTGTGGGTTTTCATAAATAGTATCTCTGATTGGGAATTCATGACCGTATGAGTTTGTGATAACTAACTTAGCACCAGCAGCGATTGTTTCTTCGCAAGCTGTAGCACAAGTAGCATCTTCACCGATCTTCTTCTTCCAGATAATGCTGATTGTCTTGCCTGTTGAAGCTTCAACAGCTGTCTTAGCAGCATTGATACCATCCATATGAGCCTTTGTGTAACCTTCAGTTTCATCACCAACCATGATTGCACCAACTGTTAAGCTGTCTAAAGCCTTTACTTCATATGCTTCTTTTTGTGGTTTGTAAACATAATCTGTTTCTTCTTCGTTTGGTTTACAAGCAACTAACATAACGCTTGCTACAACGATAAGAACCACTAATGTTAAAGCTAATAATACTTTTTTCATTGTAAACCTCCATAACCCTTTAGGGTAATTTAACTATTTTCTAAATTGGATTCCGTTTTCGCTCATGCGATCAACGATAGCTAAAGAATAAAGATCAATTCCTTGGGCTCTTAATTTGTCACCGCCGCCTTGGAAACCTTTTTCAATAGCTATAGCAACACCTGCAAGTTTAGCACCTGCTTGCTTTACTATATCCATCATGCCATTTACAGCTTCTCCCATTGCTAAAAAATCATCTAGTATTAAAACTGTATCTTGGCTATCTATA
>JAEEWC010000071.1 GCA_016287155.1 Clostridia bacterium
GAATATGTTCTTGATACAGAGAACAATTTAATCATTTTGCCATACTCATATATAAAGAGCGTTGCGAATTATGATGCTTTAACTTCAGGCGATGATGGAAAGTTATTAGAAGTATTGAAATTTGTTATGGCTACAAAAGTCGGAATCTCTGGTGGATTTGAAGGAACATTCTTGGCAAACGATATAGCAGATATCTTAGCTGATTTAGTGTTCATTAACATGGTAGATAACTATAGCGCAGATATGTATCAAACAAATAAGAACTTCACATACGCAGGAAATGTAGAGCATATCTTAAGCGGTGATATTACAACAGATTCAGATAGATATTCATCACTATGCATCAATTTGTATTATTCAATGGAAAGAGAATCTTTGCTTGAAGCATTAATGCAAATTAGACAAGATAAGATGACAGATGCTTTAGCAATTGCGTTTATCGCAAGAAGAAATCAAATTAATCTAAAACCACTTGCTGATTTACTTGGCATCTCTCTATATGGTAGTGATATTGAAGAAATGTCTCAATTCCCAACATACCATTTAGTTGCAAATAAATATGTTGATGGTAACATGCCTTTGACTGCTCAAACAGGCAACCATGTAAAGATTGCTCAAGATACTGTATTTGATTTAGATTCAGCAGTTGTTGGCGAAGAGGGCTGGACAATTAGTTCAGTAAACGGATCAGAAGGTAGATGGTATAAGAACGAAGAAGGCAAATATGTTTATTCTCCATCTGCAGATTTATTAACAGACAAATTTGATATCGTTCTAACAAAGGGCGAAGAAGAAGTAACTTTAAGAGGTAATATCACTGTAGATATTGCAATTAGTGAATATAGTGTATACAACAACGTTTCATATAAGACTTTAGAAGAAGCTATAAAGAAAGTAAAAGAAATGACTCTTACTTCTAAAACTTCTATTGAATATGCAGCTATTCCAAAAGAAGAGCAAGAAAGTGAAAGCAAGTCATTTGCTGTAGCCAAGGGAGCTATCCAAGTAGGTGCTGATGGCTATTATACTTTGTATTTAAGAAGTTCTGGATTGTGTTCAGTTGTATTTGGTGTACAAGAATATTATTCTGAAATTTTCAAGAACTCTCTAACCGTTGGCTCATATACAGACGAATTGTCTTATCAAGTTAAATTGCAAAAGGGATTCTTATATACATATACAATCTACAATTTATCTAACCAAGGTTCTGGATATGCATATCTTGGTATTAAGAATAATAGCGGAGCTATAAAAGATATCGATACGTCATATCTTGTATATTCAGAATTATCAAGAGACGACATTGTAGAGTATACAAACGAGCAAAAGCCAATCGATAGACTATTTATGCAAGATGCAGAATATACGCCAACAGAGTGCGCTAAAATCGCTCGATTTGAAAATATTGAAAAATATGAATTAGGAACAACAAGTGAACTTCTTGAAAAGGGTTCATTAGTATCATTTGTTCTACCTTTCGAAGAAACATCAGATGTTAGTTATCTAAAATTGAATGTTCAAAACATGAAGGGATGTTTCTTAAATGTATATGCTGAATCAAATAATACTTATTCTCAAGAATTAGTAAGTGCATGCTTGCTTGACGGGGAGAATATTATTAAGTTTGAAGAGAGAAAGACGACAAGTCTAAAATTGACTTTCACAAATCCAGACGAAGATTATAGATTGCATATAGATACGCTTGAGGCTGGCCATTATATCAGTGTCATGTCTATTATTCCATCTACATCAACAAAGATTGAATATATTGGCGAATGGATTTCATCTTCTGATTATGTAGCTATAAATGGCAAGTTGGCCGTAACAACATCTGAAAGTTCTATATTTAACTATTCGTTCAATGGTAATGAGATTTCTATCTATGCATCAGTTGGCCCAGAATTTGGTACAGCTAAAGTTACAATTGATGGACAAGATAAGGGCTCAATTGACTTAAATGATTCAAAACTTACATGTGGTAAGCTTGTATATACAGTTAAATTAAAAGATGGAGATCATACAATTTCTATCACTCCAGCAGATGAAACCCCAATTAATATCGATTACATTGCAGTTGCTGCATTTGGAGAGACAAAAACTAAAAATGACTTCTCGAAATTGTGGTATATTTCATTCTTGCCAGGCTTAGTTATCATTGCAGGCATAGTATTTATTTGCTTGGATTATAAAGAAAAGAAGAAGAAACAAGCAGAAGTTCAACAATAGTTTATATAATAAAAGGTTAATTTTTAGCACTCGCATAGGTTGAGTGCTAAATTTTTTTGAATTTTTAATCAAAAAGTATTGACTCTATTTTTAAGTGTTGTATAATGTATTTAGCAATCGAAAAGTTCGAGTGCCAAAATTTATAAAAGAGGTAGCTAAAAGCATGAAAGATAAAACAGGATTATCTGAAAGAAGAAAGAAAATTCTTAATGCGCTTGTAGATAGTTATATTACAGATGCTGAACCAATTTCTTCTGCTGCAATCAAAGATAAGTATATGCCTGACGTATCTACAGCCACTATTAGAAGTGAATTAGCAACTCTTGAAGAAATGGGTTATCTAAATCAACCACACATAAGTGCTGGTAGAGTTCCATCTTCAAAAGCTTATAAATTTTATGTAGACAACATCTTATCAAGCGAAGCACAATTTGATGAGCAAGAAATTAAATCAGTTCTAGCTACAAAGTACGCATCAATTAAAGAAATCGTTAAAGATAGTGCAAAGATTGTATCAGATGTAACAAATTACACATCAATGTTAATGAT
Source organism: Clostridia bacterium (assembly GCA_016287155.1). Classification (GTDB taxonomy): domain Bacteria; phylum Bacillota; class Clostridia; order Christensenellales; family UBA3700; genus UBA3700. The sequence continues at coordinate 2,776 of JAEEWC010000071.1, forward strand.
CTCATCAACAGATAACATTACAGTTAATGATGTAAAGGTTATCGATATGTATGATGGAACAGCTCTTGTTTTAATAGTTACAAATAATGGTTCTATTAAAGATAAGACAATCAAGCTTCCAGAATCTAACATTGCAAACTATATCGAAGTAGCAAATGGACTATTATATAGAACATTCGCAGGCAAGAGATTAGTAGAGATTGTACATTCACATAATGTCATTGATGCTCAATTAAAGGATTTTGAACAATTATTCGAGCAAGTTCTTAATATGATCATTGATTATAAGAACGCAAGAGAAAGCCAAATCCAAATTGAAGGTAAAGATAAAATCTTTAATTACCCAGAATATAACGACGTTAACAATGTTAAGAATTTCATGAGCATTGTAAATGACCAAGATAAATTACACGAAATCGTAAAAGATAAAGATGGTTCAATCGAATTCTCTATCAAGATTGGTACAGAAGATGATGAACAATTAAGTGATATGGCTGTCGTATCTGCAAAATACAAATTCAGCGGAGAAGAAGTTGGCCAACTTGGTGTTATAGGACCACAAAGAATGGATTATAAGAAAGTATTATCAGTTTTAAAAGAAATTGGTAATCTATTTGATAACAATTAAAAGGATATAGAAAAATGGCAGACGAAACAAAGGAAACTAAGGAAGTTCAAGAAGAGGACGTAACAATCGAAAAGGAGCCTAAAAAAGACAGCAAGAAAAAGGCTGAAAAGAAGAACGCTCAACAAGAAAAGTACGATACTCTATACAATCAATTCATTAGATTGCAAGCAGACTTCGATAATTACAAAAAGAGAAATGCATCACTTGCTACTTCAATGTATAACGATGGTGTAAATGATGCTATCGCAGCTATCTTGCCAACAATTGATTCAATCGACATGGCAATTAATGCTCAAAAAGATGAAGAACACAAAAAAGGTTTAGAGCTTGTTAAGAAAGCATTTATGGATGCACTTAAGAAGTTCGACGTAGAAGAAATCGATGCTCAAGGAGACTTCAATCCAAATCTACATGAAGCAGTAATGAGCAAAGATGATCCAGACAATGCTGGAAAAGTAATTCAAGTGCTAAGAGCCGGTTACAAACGTGGTGACAAAGTTTTAAGACATACCATGTGCGTAGTAGGACAATAATATAGAAATTAAAGATTTAAAGGAGATATAGAATATGAGTAAAATAATTGGTATTGATTTAGGAACAACAAACTCTTGTGTAGCAATTATGGAAGGCGGTGAAGCTTCAGTTATTGCAAATTCAGAAGGTTCAAGAACAACTCCATCTGTTGTAGGTTTTGCTAAAGATGGCGAAAGACTTGTAGGTCAAGTTGCTAAGAGACAAGCAGTAGCTAATGCTTCTAGAACAGTATCTTCTATCAAGCGTCATATGGGTGAAGATTACAAGGTTACTATTGACGATAAGTCATATAGCCCACAAGAAATTTCAGCTATGATTCTTTCTAAGTTAAAGGCTGATGCTGAAAGTTATATTGGAGAGAAGGTAACTCAAGCTGTTATTACAGTTCCAGCTTACTTCTCAGATAGCCAAAGACAAGCTACAAAGGATGCAGGTAAGATTGCCGGTCTTGATGTATTAAGAATTATCAACGAACCAACAGCTGCAGCTTTAGCATATGGTCTAGATAAAGGCGAAAACAAAGGACAAAAGGTTTTGATTTACGACCTTGGTGGTGGTACATTCGATGTTTCAATTCTAGAAATTGAAGATGGTGTATTTGAAGTATTATCTACAAACGGTGATAC